>JAPLUN010000264.1 GCA_026397715.1 Verrucomicrobiota bacterium | reverse complement strand
CTATGCGCTCACACCTTCATCGGCGGTGTTTCTGGTGCAAAGCTCTCCGGCCTACATGGGTGCTGCGGTGAATTTTATGTTCGCTCCCGGTTTGACGGAAGCCTTTGATGATCTTGCCTCCACCATTCGTCGCGGGCGACTGCATACGACGGAGGAGGGCACCACGGCGGCCGATCATCCGGCCTGGGTGGAATTTGCCCGCGCCATGGGGCCGATGATGGCGCCCACTTCGCAAGGGGCGGCGGAGCTTGTGCCGCTGGACTCGTCCCGTGACACCCGCGTGCTGGACATCTCCGCGAGCCACGGGGCCTATGGCATTGCCTTTGCGCTGAAGAATCCGCGTGCGCATCTCGTGGCGCTCGACTGGGAAGCCGTGCTCGCTGTCACCGAAGAAAACGCGCAAGCAGCGGGCATTGCGGACCGCTTCAGCAAGATCGTAGGCGATGCCTTCACCGTGGACCTCGGGAGCGACTACGACGCTGTGCTGGTGCCGAATTTCCTGCATCACTTCAACATCGAGGACTGCACGCGCTTCCTGAAGCGAGCGCATGCCGCGCTGCGTCCGGGCGGGAAGGTGGTGATCGTGGAATTCGTGCCGAATGCGGATCGCGTCAGCCCGCCGCCTGCTGCGAGCTTCAGTCTCGTCATGCTCGGCACCACGCCGGAGGGCGATGCCTACACCTTCGCCGAGTATCAGCAGATGCTCGCGGCGGCCGGCTTCCGCGATGCTGAGTTTCATCCGCTGCCACCCACGGCGCAGAGCGCGGTGATCGCGGTGGCATGAGGAGAATCACTTCGCGCCAGGGACCAGCCGGCCTTCGTCGATCTCGATGTATTCAAACATGGTCTGCACCGTTCCGGGGGGCAGGCCGATTTCCTCGAGGCGTTCGTTCAGGCGCTGGGTGCCGGCATCGCGCCAGCCGCGCTTGGTCATGAAGCCATTCCAGACTTCGATCTCCTGCTCAGTGGGCTTGCGGCCGTTCGCATAGGCCCAGGCCAGCAGGCTTTCATCGCTGCCACCTTTGAGGGTTTCAGCCTCGAGTGCGGAGTAGTCGATTTTGAGGAACTCGCAGCAGCGCCAGTCAAAGCTGCCTTTCGCGTTGCCACGCATGGGCTGCCAGCCTTCGGGCAGATTGCCTGCGGCGGTGAGGCGAATCTTGTCCAGCATGCGGCCGAAATAAACGAGGCCGTTCACTTGATCATAAGGGCTGCGGAGTCCGGGAATGAGGGTGGGGTAGGGGAGTGCCATGATGGGGGAGCAAAGCACGGCCCGCGCAGGCCTTCAAGAAGCGCCTGACTGTGCGCAATGGTCTGAAGCACCCATTGCAATTCAGGCATTTCAAAAGTATCGGAAGGCATGCGCAGCCAAAAAGTCAGCAACCGAGCCCCAAGACCCTTCAAGACCAAGAATGACCGGTGGACGGGCGTCCGCGTCCCCAAGGTGATTTTCACCGCTCCCAAGCCCGCAGTGCCAGCTGTCAAAACCGACGCTGCTGTGGATAAGGCTGCTGATGGAAAGTAAATTGTGGGGGATGTGAGCGAGGCGACCAGCAATCACCATGAGCGCCTCCTCTACTACCGCAGGCCTGCTGGGCCACACGCTGACCAGCCGTGGTGAATCGCTGGCGGCGCTGTCAGAGAAGTCGCCAATACTGCTGGTACTGCTGCGGCATGAAGGCTGCACCTTCTGCCGCAATGCCATGTCTGACATCGCGCGACTGCGCCGTCAGATCGAAGGAGCCGGCACACGCATCGTGCTGGGACACATGGGGACGGCGGAGGATTTTGCCGCGTTTGCGGGGCGTTATGGATTGGCGGACATCGCTGCTGTGGCGGATCCGCAATGCACCCTCTACAAAGGATTGGGACTGCAGCGGGGGCGCATGCTGCAGCTCATAGGTCCGCGCGTGCTGTGGGCCTGGTTCAAGTCCACCGTGGCAGGCCATCTGCCAGGCAGGATCAAGGGTGATCCGCTCCAGCTTCCCGGAGCGTTTCTGCTGCATCATGGGCAGGTGATCAAAGGCCACACCTACCGCGATGCCTCGGACCGGCCGGACTACGTGAGGCTCGCGACGCCGTTACAGGCGGTGTGAGGTTTTGTATTCACTGCATTTTCGGTTGCCAGTTTGCGGTGGCTGCGGTGATCGTACTTCATGGCAAATCCTGAGAACGTCCAGATGGCAGCAAACTTTGGTCTCTTCATGCTCACAGCCGGTGCGCTGGGACTGTTCAGCGGGACGACGCTGGGACGCGGTGGCATGGTGCGGCGTGCGGATGAACCGGGTACGTTTTACATGACCTGCGGCTCTCATCTGGCCGTGGGGGCTTTTTGTTATTTCGGGCAGTATTTCGTGCAGACGGTTTAAAGTGAGGGCCTCATGCCGCGTCTCCTCCTCATCGTTTTTTTCCTGAGCCTCGGAGTCTTTGCTCAGAGTCCCGCGCCTCGCACGGTGATCGTGTTTGGGGATTCCATCACCGCAGGCGGCGCTTTGCCCAAAGAGCAGCGAGATCATCTCTGGGTGCAGCAGGTGCAGCAGCAATCGGCGGGCGCGCTCACGTTGATCAATGAAGGCAAAGGCGGGCGTCCGACGAACTCGCTCGCGGAGTTTGAGGGGATGCTCACACGCCATGCGAAGGCGGACGCGCTCGTCATCGCTCTTGGCATGAATGATTCGCGCGACATCACACCCCAGTGTGTGCCCAAGGCGGTGGCGAATGTTCGGGCGATGATTGTGAAAGCGCGCGCGGCTTATGGCGAGAAACTGCCGGTGCTGCTCGTGGGGCCCTCGAACATCAACAAGGCTGCGCTGGGGGCGACGAAGCCCATCGCTAATGAACGCGAGTCAAAGCTGCGTGAACTCGGCGCTGCGTTTGAGAAACTTGCGGCTGAAACGAAGAGCGAATTCATCAGTCTCTTCGGCGTCGTGCCGGATTCATCTCTGCTCAAAGATGGCGTGCATCCGGATGGTGCTGGGAATGATGCCATCGCCAAGGTGATGGGGGAGAAGTTGAAAGCGCTGGGCTGGTAGCTGGGCCGCGCCACACTCCGCACTTACTTCATCATCATCCACAGCGTGCTGGAGCCGTGGCCGGGTGGGAAGTCCACGGGGGTGCCGAGCTTGAGGTAGTCGGCACTGCGGCGTTTGCCTTTGGCGCACCAGCGGGCGCTGCGCTCCAGGGTTGCGAGATCAAGCTTGGTACAGTTGGTGGAAAGCAGGATGGCGCATTTTTGTGAGGCCACTTCCAGCGCTGCATTGAGGAGGTCTTCAAAGTGATCTTCCACCTGCCAGCGGCGGCCGTTCTTGCTGCGGGAGAAGGTGGGTGGATCGAGGATGATGGCGTCAAAGCGCTCACCGCGAACACAGAGCTGGGGCAGCAGTTCAGCGGCGTCGTCCACCACAAAGCGGTGCTTCGTTTCCGCGACGCCATTGAGCGTGAGATTGTGCCTGCCGCGATCGAGTGACTTGCGGGACAGATCCACGCTCAGCGTCTCAGCGCCCGCGAGCGCGGCGACCAGCGAGAAACTGCAGGTGTAGGCAAAGGTGTTGAGCACGCGCTTGGGCTTCAGCGCGTGCAGCTTGGCGCGGTTCAGACGCTGGTCCAGAAACAGGCCGTGGCTGTAGCTCGCGCCGATGTCGAGGCCGTAGCGGATGCCGGCCTCCGTCACCACCGTGGTGAGTGGCAGAGAGGCATCGCCGCTGTGCAGCACGGGCGAGATGCGGTCGGCGTTCTTCATCGGCAGGAAGCGGTAAAACACGCGCGCGGGCTGCCAGCCGGAATTCGTGCACCACGTGGCCAGCCCTGCGGCCAGTAGATCACGGGCGTCGTCGCTCTTGTAGGAAAGGATCACGTCCTCTCCCAGACGCTCCACCCATCCGCCGGGGCCTGAGGCGAGGCGATGCGCGTTGGTGCCTGCGGCTTCGATCGTTTTGCACTGGGCGGGAGTCATCCATGTCACGGATGGAGAGGCAGGACGTGGGTCGGGGGGAAGGTTCACTGCCTCACTCCTGCCGCAGGAAGGGCGGCGAGGCAATCAGAGTCGGCAGGCTTGCCTCAGTCCTTCGGCGGCCACTGCGCGCCTGCGAGTTCCTTGGGCAACTGCTTGGGATCGGTGGGATAAATGAGCGACAGGTCGGGCTTGCTCGCAGCGCCGGGGAGGAATTCGGTTTCCTCAGGCGCTCCGATGATGAGCCAGAGCACTTCTTCAGCGGTGTCGTTAAACACCTGGCGCAGTTGATCCGGGCCGACGTGGACGCCGCCATGCTTGGGCACGGTGAGTGTTTCATCGCCCACGCGCATGCGGCCTGTGCCTTCGAGCACGAAGTAGAACTCCTCGGCGCGGATGTGTTTGTGCAGCGTGTTCGCGCTCATGGGCGGCATGCGCCAGAGGCGTGCGCCCATGTTTTCGCTGCCGGTGCGCTCCAGAAAATCTGCGTTCGGGATGCGCATGAGATTCGACAGACGCCAGGTGAGATCATCGGGCGTGATGAGATGGAAGCCTTGCACGGGGTTCATGAGCTTGCAGAAGGATGCGCCGCTTCGCGCTTCCGCAACTGCCCGCACGCGGCATCGATGTCCGGCCCGCGTGCACGGCGCAGATGGGGCACGGTGCCATGGGCGCGGAGTTCGGCGAGGAAGGCTTCCGTTTGCTCCAGGCTGCTCGGTGCATAGGTGCGGCCACGCAGGCTGAGGCCAGTGGCATTGTAGCGCAGCAGATTCACATGCATGCGCCGTCCTTCCAGCAGACGTGACAAATCGCGCGCCTGCGCGAGGGAATCGTTCACACCATCGAGCAGGCAGTACTGGATGGTGGTGATGCGGCCGCTGCTGGCCTGATAGCGATCCACGGCGGCGAGCACGTCCTGCACATCGAAGCGTTTGCCCATGGGCAGCAGATCAGCGCGGGTCGCATCATCCGGCGCGTGCAGAGACAGCGCGAGATGCACACCGAGATTCGCCTCACGCAGTTCATCGATGCCGGGCACGATGCCCACGGTGGAGATGGTGATCTGCCGCCAGCCGAAAGCACCGAGCGTGGGCGCGGCGATGCGCTGCACGGCGGCGAGTACGTTTTTGAGATTCAGCATCGGCTCGCCCATGCCCATGAAGACGATGGTGCGCAGCTTGCGGCCAGTGGCGCGTGCCTCACGGCGCAGGTGGATGAACTGCTCCACGATCTCGCCGGAGGTGAGATTGCGCTCAAAGCCGGTCTGCGTAGTGGCGCAGAAATCACAGCCCATGGCGCAGCCCACCTGGCTGGAAATGCAGCCCGCTGCGCGCTCCGGGTGGAAGTCCGGCATCAGCACGGATTCCACCGTGCGGCCGTCATGCAGGCGCAGCAGCAGCTTCGCTGTGCCATCCTCGGAAACCTGACGCATGGCGAGGCTGGCTGCTGCAGTGGGAAATTCGGATTGCAGACGCTGCGAAAGCTCTGCGGGCAAAAGCATGCCGGGGTGCTCTTTGCTTTGATCACCATGCACTTCGAGGAGATTGCGCAGCACGCGCGGTGCGTGGGAGGCTTTGAAGCCCTGGGCGGACAGCCACGTGCCCAGCTCCTCGGCAGAGAGGTCGGGCAGGGAGCGTGCAGGGCGGGTGGTCAGGGACATGGGGCAGTCTTATCTTCGGTGCGCGCTGGCAAAGGGCACCCTGCTATTTCGCCTGAAACAGAGGTCTGAAGAGTGGAACCACCAGCTCTGCTCCCTTCTCGGTGAGGTGGTCGGTGTCAAAGTAGAGGACGTCGTCATTCCTCATGGCGCCGTAAATTCCCCGGCTGTTGAGAAAGTACTCTGCGGGGTCCAGCACCGTGGCTCCCATCTGGGCCAGTTGTTCAAAGGTCTGCTCCAGCGGGGCGCGGGACTGCTGGTGCTGGTCCTTGGTGATGCCCATGGATTCAAAGTCACCACCGCGCAAGGCGGTGATGGCGGCGAGGCGCGGCACGTCAAAGCCAGGTATGGGCACTGTTTTAAGCACAGAGACATGAGCTCCGGAATTCATGAGGGCACGAACTGTTTGGATAAGGTCATCTTTGAATTCAGCAGAGGCAGGATACATGTCCCATCTGGCGACGATGAGGACTTTCTTGATTTGTTGTTTGGCGACGAGCGCCACGACGCTTGCAGCGACTTCAGGAGACTTCCCAAGAAGGGAAACCCGATGGGTGCTGACATAATTCAGCACAGGTGCCGTCCCAGCATGTGCCACCAGGATGCCATGCTGCGAGAACTCCTTGCACAGGGTGTCCACTGCGGGAGCAATGGCCTTGGCATGGCTGTCTCCCCAGACCAGAAGACTGACGGGTTTGTCGCTTTGGGCGGGGCCGAGATCCGTGAAGTGACCTGACAGCGTGCGTTCGGCACTGATATCGTCCCAGAACCCATCGTTTTGATCACCCATGGCAGCGTAGGCCAGGACCCTGGCAGAGAAGCGGGAGGGAATGCCCTTGCCGGAATCAACCAGGTACGAAAAAGCGCAAAAAACCAACGTGACAATAGCGGCAAAGGCAAAAATCTGCCGGCGCACTCCAAGCCACCGGCGCTGCCGAAAGGGCATCTCGAAATACTTCCAGGAAAGGACCGCCAGCAGCAGGCTGGCTAAAAGCAGCAGGATGCGTATGCCAGCGCTCAATTCATAGGCAAACAGGTACTTGGAAAAAACCAGCAGGGGCCAGTGCCATAGATACAAAGGGTATGACACCAGACCAATGAAGACCAGAGGTTTGAATGAAAGCAGACGCCCGACGATCGAAGTTCTGGTCTCGCTGGAAGCAATGATCATGGCGGCGCCGAGGCAGGGAGCCAGCGCCGCCAGTCCCGGAAAGCGCGTGCTCTCATCATAAAACAAAACGGACCAGGCAATCAAGCCCAGGCCGGCAAAGCCGCAGGTCTCGCCCACCGGCCTGCTGGCCGAAAAGCGTCCGCTGTAAATGGCCAGCAGCGCACCGATCAACAATTCCCAGGCGCGCGCTGGCAGCAGGTAGAAGGCCACACGCTGATTGTGCGAAGAATAACTCCAAACAATGGAGAGGATGAGGGAGACAACGGCACTCCCAACAATCCAGCGCCTCCAGGTAGCGGGCCTGACGCGGATGACAAACGTCAGCAGGAGGGGGAAGAGCAGATAAAACTGCTCCTCCACTGCCAAAGACCAGGTATGGAGAAGGGGTTTGGTTTCCACTCCCGGATCGAAGTAGTTGCCGCCCTTCCAAAAGAAAAAGTTGGCGGCCATCAGTGCCTGAGCCATGACGGATTTCGCCAGAGTTTGGAAGTCTTCCGGCAGATCAAAAAGCCAGCCCGCAGTCAGCACAGCCACCACGACCACACTCAGCGCGGGCATGATGCGCCGGATCCGCCGCTCCCAGAAATTGACCATGCTGAAGGTGCCCGCCGCGACTTCCTTGAGAATCAGCGACGAAATCACAAAGCCGGAAATGACAAAGAACACGTCAACTCCGACAAAGCCACCGCTGCAGCCCAGGTGGGCATGAAAGAGCAGCACCGGCAGCACCGCCAGCGCCCGCAGCCCATCGACATCAGGCCGATATTTGAAGGACGCTGTGATGGCGGTTTCTATGGAAGGCATCTTGAAATAGGCAGGTAATCTGGAGGGACCTGACTACACCTTGGCGTAAAGTTACGCACCTTTTTTCACGCACGCCTGCGTCTTTTGCCCACGCTGCTGCGGGCGTGTGCGGGCCATTGAGCTGCGGTGCAACTGGCCAGCTTTGATTTCGGCGAAAACTCCGCGCGTCTTGCACGTTACAGCGCTCTCATGTTCACGCCTCTTCGTCTTGCCGCCCTGTGTTTTGCCTTCACTTTCACCGTCCTGCCCTCTCATGCCCAGACGGGGGATGCAGACTACAAGCCGGAGCTGTTTCAGAATTTGAAGCTGGTGTATTCGGACAACTTTGACGGCCCGCTGAACACGGAGTTCTGGGAGGTGCGGCAGAGCACCACGTGGGCGGTGAAAGACGGCGTGCTCACCGGCAGCCCGTCGTCCAAGGAGTTTCAGGACAAGAAGAAAGCGAGCGCCGATCCCTCGCACGCGGGGTTGAAGCCCGTGATCTGGCTCAAGAAGGTGCCGGAAAATTTCGTCTGCGCCATGCGCGTGCGCTACGATGCCACAACCTACCAGAAAGGCTTTCCGATCTTCGACCTCGGACACCACATTCACACCCTGAGCTTTGGTGAGAAGGCCACGACGCTGGCGATCAAAAAGAACGTGGAGACCCTGCCCGTGGCGGAGCCGCTCTTTGCGCTGAACCAATGGCATGAGGTGTTCATCGAGCTGAAGAAAGGCACGATTCTCCTCAAGATCGACGGCAAGAAGCACGTCTTTGAAAGCAAGAACATCGACATGACCGGCCAGGCGCAGATCGACTTCAAAGCCGTCGATGGCGGCTCCTGCCAGATCGATTCCGTGCGGGTTTGGGAGGGGAAGTGATGCGGTTTGCTGCGGCGTGTCTAAGGAAGAGGAACGCCCGCCAGGTGCCGCAGCTTTTCCGGATTCCAGATGCCGTAAACATTCCGCACGCGGCAGTCCACGAGGTCGAATGAATACGCGCTGTAGATCTGCCCGCCGGAGATCATGAGCATGCCCGGCATGCCATTGATGGTGGCAAAGTGGCAGGCAATGTCAGCGGGTAGCAGTCGCTGGATGCCGATAAAGAAGCGGCTCACGCGGTCAGCGCTGCGGATCGGCAGTCCCGCTGCTTTCACCTTGCCGCCGCCATCGCTGAACACTGTGACGTCCTCCATCAGCAGGTCCAGCAGTTGATCAATCTGGCCCGTGGTGGTGGCATGGGCAAACTGCTCCACCACGCGCCGCGCCTGATCATTGGGTGGCTGGGGTGTTGAGGGGCTGGCCAGCAGGCTGGCTTTGGAACGGCGGATGATCTGCCGGCAGTTGGCCTCGCTTTTGCCGACGATGGCCGCCGTGGCGGCATAGCTGTAGTCAAAGACCTCATGCAGCAGGAACACCGCGCGCTCCACCGGGCCGAGGGTTTCCAGCATCATCATGAAGGCCATGGTCAGCGAGTCGGTCAGATCTGCCAGGTGGTCTGGCGCGGCGTCCGCCGCCGCCACCAGCGGCTCTGGCAACCACACGCCATAATACTCCTCCCGCACATGCCGCGCAGAGCGCAGCTGATCAATGCACAGCCGGGTGGTGGCAGCGACCAGCCATGCCTTCGCGGACTGGATCTCCGCCGCCTCCTGCTTCTGCCAGCGCAGCCACACCTCCTGCATCATGTCCTCCGCTTCAGACACGCGCCCGAGCATCCGATAGGCGATGCCGAAGAGCGCGGGCCGGTGGGTGTTGAAGATTTCGATCAAGGTCGTCACTGCTGGCCGTTCGTTTTCTCTGTCGCATGAGATTGCCCCGGAAGATCATGCCGCCAGGGCAATCTGCGAAGGCATACGCCTGACCTCTACTTCCCGTGTTCTTCGACCGGGGTGGAAAGCGGTGCACCCTTTGGATTTTCCACGAAGGCGATGATGATCGTCTTTTCCGTGCCCGTATTTTTGCCCACGATGTGCACACTGCCGGCGGGCTCAAAGAAGACATCGCCTGCCTTCAGATGCAGCAGCGGGCCGCCTTGGATCTGAAAGTCGAGCTGGCCCTGCTGCACGTAGCCTGTGACCATGCCGGGATGCACATGCGGGGGCGCGGCCACTCGGGATGAGCCTGCTGGAAGATCTCCGTGATCGTCACCGGCGGTTCTTCGGCGTGGAGGCAGGATATGGAAAAGACGAGCAGGGCAAGAGTGGCGGTGATGAGCGACGAGGATTTCATGGGCGGGGTTTGGGTTGGTCAGGGAGTTTTCCCTTCACCAGTCCAGACGAGTGAGGCCTCGGTTTTGTGACACCGGCTGAAACAATCATGAAAAGAAGTCTGGTTGCGCTGCAACTGGATCTCTCCCTGACCCGTTGCGGCGCAACGGGGGCCAAAGGGGCCTGCATTGCTACGCGCCAGCGCCGTGCACCTGAATCAGATGCACCTGGAAGATGAGGTCGCTGTTGGCCGGGATGTCGCCCATGGCCCGAGGGCCGTAGCCCAGATTGGCGGGGATGTAGATCAGCCACTGATCGCCGGGCTTCATGAGCTGCAGCGCCTCCGTCCAGCCGGGGATCACCTGGTTCACGCCAAAGGTCGCGGGGGCGCCGCGCTCGTAGGAGCTGTCAAAGACGGTGCCATTGGTCAGAGTGCCTTTGTAGTGCACCGTGGCGGAATCATACAGCGAGGGGGAGCGCCCGTCCGCAGGACCGGAGGCCAGCACCTTGTAGCGCAGCCCGCTCGGGGTGGAGATCATGCCGTCGGTGGATGGCGTGCCGCTGATGGCCGGAGTGGCGGCGGCTTGCGCAGCGGACTCGGACTTCTTGCCGCTCTCGCAGCTGGTCATGAGAAGCAGGAGTGCGGCGGACAGGGTGAAGGACAATGAAGAGCGTTTCATGGTGAACTGCGGTGGGTAGGGTGGTGCAGGGCCTCGACTGGGACTGGCCCCGTGGTGGCGGAAGATGTGGGCGGGAAACGGCCCGCGCGCAACCGGGATGCATGGTGCTGCACAGAAGGGGCATGAGTGGCGCAGACTGAGTGACATTCACCAATCCGGGGGAGGTTCTGTCAGTTGTGTCAGTTTTGTCAGTGCCTTTTGAAAGGGGGAGTATTTTTTCAGACGTCCCGGGTGGCGCGGGAGGGAGGTTTTGAGGGTTTTGAGGGTTTTGAGGGTTCGTTTTGAAAGGGGGAGTTATTTTTTTAACCATCCCAGATGGAGGTGGGCTGGGGGGTTCGGAGGTTTCGGAGGTTTTGATGGCTCATTTTAAAAGGGGGAGTGTTTTTTTTCACGTCGGTATTCACGGGGTGGAAGGACTCAAGGGGGCTGACACGAGTGTGCGGATCAATGACATGCTCATAGATACCACTCTGTGCTATTCAGAATCACTGTAAGTGCTGTGGACACACCTTCACTCCATCCACTCCCGTGGATCCAGACGGTAGTACCTGGCCAGCTCTGTGTACATCTCCGGCCGTTCATTGTAGAGCTTCTGCGGTTTCTCAAAGAAGGTCTCGGTGGCCACGGCGAAGAACTCCGCTGGATTCGTGGCGCCGTAGGCATCCAGCACCTTCTCGGTGCCGTCCTCCGTGCGCTGCAGGAAGTCGGCGTAGTTGTCATGGAAGACGTGCGACCACGTGCGGTAGGCCGCGCCGCTGGACAGAGCGGGCGCGCCATCAGTGGGACCATCCTCGTGGTCTAATTGATGGGCAAACTCATGGAAGGTCACGTTGTCACCATCATGAATGCAGCGTGCTCCTTGAGTCACAGAATCCCAGGCCAGCACCACGGTGCCCCAGTGGGAGGATTCCCCCAGCCGGTGCACCTCGCCCTCGCTGACGATGCCATGGGCATCCCTGTGCTGGCTCACCGAACTGAAGGTGGTGGGGTAAAGGTACACGGCACTCAGCTTTGGGTAGGGTCTACCCTCCCGCTGCACCACCAGCAGGCAGGCCTGCGCTGCCACGGTGAGGATCATGGCCTCCGTCAGCTCCAGCCCTCCACAGCCTTCAAAACGGATGGTGGCGATGAACTGCGCGATCCTCCCGTGCAGCCGCAGCCGCAGCTCCTCAGGTAGGTGTGCATACAGCGGTACATTCTGCCTCAGTAGGTCGATCCATTCTTCATGGAACACCACTGGCTCCTTGGTCTCGATACCCAACAATTCCTTCAGTTTCTCCCAGATCATGGGGCGGAGAGTAGTCCATGGAGTGCTGGCTGCCAGAGTATTTCAAAAGCTGGCGCATGACTGGGGGCAGGGAGGTTCTTGGCATACCAAGCGCCATTGAAAACAGGTCTGCATTTCTGTCGTAGCAGAGGCTGTCATCGAACAGGTGAACAGCGCGGCGCCCAGGGCCCGTAAGTTGGGTGTATTGGGCGTCCATGGGTATTCCAGGCCTCACCGCCCGCTTCGCCAAACCGCCCGACTGCGAGGACGTTCGCAGGCCTATGTGTTTGCCGTACGCTGATGGACGGGCGGGCTGTCGCCACACCCATCCTACGAACGCCTTTGCCTGTCTTCTCGCTGATCTTCCGACTCTTTTCTAATAGCTCGTGGTATTTCACAAAAGCAGTTCTCCGCAGGTGTCCTTACCTCACCCAGCAGGGCAGAAAAATAGTTCACCCTCTCAAAGTGAACTGACACAACTGACACAACCCCAGGTCACCTCCATCTGGGAGGGCCGAAAAATAACTCCCTCTTTCAAAATGAACCCTCAAAACCTTCAAAACCCTCGAAACCTCCCGCCTGCTTCTCGATGAGGTGACGGCAGAAAAAAAGACTCCCCCTTTTTAAATGAACCATCAAAACCTCCGAAACCTCCGAAACCCCTCGGGCGAAGGCAGCTTCTGACCAAGTTGCCCTGTTCCTGTGGAACAGGGAGGCGCACCGCAACCGCACGGCGCATGAGGTTCCCCGTGATGCATGGGAGATACGGAGCTGCACCTTTGTTGCACAGCCACAAGGCAGCTTGGGGTCAGCCTTCCGGCCACACGCAAGCCCGGAAAAATAGCTCCCCCTTTTTAAATGGACTGACAAAACTGACACAACTGACGAAACCGGGTTGTGTCAGTGACCTGGGAGATGGAAGAGGAGGCGAAGCAGGCCTGTTCCGATGCTCCGAAATCCCAATCACTGGCACACGCAGGCCCGGAAAAATAGCTCCCCCTTTTGAAATGAACCATCAAAACCTCCGAAACCTCCGAAACCCCGGTTTCGTTGGTTCTGCTGGCTCCGCTGGACGGGGCGCAGGAAATGTTTTTCAGCCGGCCTAGGCGCCATCGGCGGCACGTTCCACCTCGGCGATGTCGATCTTGATCATCTTCGTCATCGCCTCCATGGCGCGATGCGCGCGGGCGGGGTCCGGATCATTGAGCAGTTCCAGCATGCGCCTTGGCGTGATTTGCCAGAAAAGACCAAAGCGATCCTTCAGCCAGCCGCAGGCCACCTCCTCGCCGCCATTGGTGGTGAGCGCCTCCCAGAGCCGGTCCGTTTCGGCCTGGTCTTCGCAGTTGATCATGAAGGAGACGGCTTCGGTGAAGCTGAAGTTTGGCGTGTTCAGCGCGTAGTAACGCGTGCCTGCCAGCGTGAACTCCACCAGCAGCACCGTTCCCGCCGGTCCACCGGGGGTGTCCATGGGCGAGCGTGTGATGCGTTCGATGCGCGAATCTGGCAGCAGCGAGACATAGAACTGCGCAGCCTCTTCGGCCTTGCCATCAAATGACAGGAAGGGGATGATCTTTTGCATGGTGGTTTCGGTGAGTGGTTGTGCGAACGTGTTTCAGCGGATGCTGATAAATCAAAGATCCAAACGAGTCTACGAGCGACTTGTCGGCGGTATCAAAATCCAAACTGCGTGCTTCAGGGACACCAGGCCCCGAGGGTGTTTTCCACAGCTTTCGCGGCCACGGAAACATCGATGGTGGGATCATCCTTCGCGAGTTCTTCCAGCACCACCTCGGGAATGATTTTCGTCACGGCCATGATGAACGGCGTGAGCTCTCCGAGATGGCGCAGGGCGATGTCTGCCAGCGGCTTCTCATCCATGCCCAGGGCGGTGGTGTGCAGCATCTCGTAGGACACGCAGGCCAGGGAGAGGGCCGTGTAGTTGTCCCGCAGGATGCGTGAGAGAGGATGCTTGCGCACCTGGCCATACAGTCCGGCCAGCGTCCCGGTGAGGTTTGTCACCGCCTCCTTCAGGGCCGCGCCCACGCCACCGCCCAGCGCATGGGCCTGCCGCTCCATCTCCACCCGCTGCGCAGCCAGGGTGCCGTGCATTTTCTCGATCAACTGGTGAGCTTCAATGTGGCTGCGCACGTCCGCGTCCTTGCACTGTTGGGCAAAGGCATTCTCGATGTGCTTCGCCATCGCGGCGGTGTCATTGACGTACATTTGCAGATTCTCCGTCTGGGCGGGGCTGGTGGTCATGGGGGAGGGTGGGGGAAGGGGTTTGTCACATCATCGCGCCTGCATTCCCCCATGGATGGGTGGCACTTTGCAGAGATTGCCTCCTTTCCGTCTTGAGTACGGTGGCAAAAGCGGACTTGGGGAAGACTGCTAGAACCATGGCATGGTAGAAAAAAATATTCCCCCCTGCAATACGAACCACCGAAACTGGGTTTGCTTGGTTCGCCCGGGTGGAGGAAGGGCGCTTTTTGGAAGCAGGAAATCGGGGAGCGACCTCTCAAAAGCCTCCCTGCACCGCCGTGCTCCACCTCAGGAGCCCGCACCTCAAAATCATCGTCTCCAAGCTCGTCGCGGAATCTGGGCACAGCAGAGCTGACTGGGGGTAAAAACCAGCAATGGGCTGAAAATTAAAGCAAGAATCGTGCCATTGACCGGTGGTTTTTTCTTGTCTGCGGGGGCTGTTTGGTTAGCATCGCCACCCAACCAGCCTCCAACCAAGGCTTAAGCACCAACCAACCTACCAACCATGACCCCATCCCTGCTGAAACGCACGGGGAGCGGGGCCGCACGGCATGCCATTGCCGTGCTGGCCGCGCTCGCTCTCGCCACCACCTCCGCCCACGCCGCCGACGGCTCCACCATCAACAGCGGGGACACCGCCTGGCTGCTGACCTCCACCGCGCTGGTGCTCTTCATGATGATCCCTGGCCTCGCGCTGTTTTACGCCGGCCTCGTGCGGGCGAAGAACATCCTCTCCATCCTGATGCAGTGCTTTGCGCTGACCGCCGTGCTCAGCCTCGTCTGGCTGGCCGTGGGGTACTCGCTGGCGTTTTCAGACGGCGGCAGCATCGTCGGCGGGTTCAGCAAAGTCTTCCTCAGCGGCGTCACGCCCACGTCCGTGCGCAGCGACTGCCCCACCATTCCGGAACTGCTGCACTTCGCCTACCAGATGATGTTTTTCCTCATCACCCCGGGCTTGTTCATTGGCGCGTTTGCCGAGCGCATGAAGTTCCAGGCCATCCTGATCTTCAGCGTGGTGTGGAGCCTCGTGGTCTATGTGCCCTGCTGCTACGGCGTCTGGCACAAGGCGGGCGCGTTCTTCGGTCTCACGGGTGTGATCGATCTCGCGGGCGGCATCGTCGTGCACATCACCGCCGCAGTGGCTGCGCTGGTAGCTTGTATTATGGTCGGGCCGCGCCGGGGCTTCCCGAGTGCGCAGATGATGCCGCACAACCTTGCCCTCACCGTCACCGGCGCAGGCATGCTGTGGGTGGGCTGGTTTGGCTTCAATGCGGGCAGCCAGCTCGCGGCGAATGGCTCTGCGGCCATGACTCTCGTCGTCACGCACCTGCGCCAAGCTCAAGCAGCGCTTCAAGTATGACGACTCGCTGGACGTCTTCGGCGTGCATGGCGTCGGCGGCTTCGTGGGCACCATCCTCGTGGCTGTGTTTGGCACCACTTCCTTCGCGGGTGGCCTGGGCGACTTCCACATCGGCAGCCAGCTCGTCACGCAGCTTCTTGCCTCGCTTTACACCATCCTGCTTTCCGGCATCGCCAGCTACGTCATCCTCAAGGTGATCGATGTCACCCTCGGCCTGCGCGTCAGCCCCGAAGACGAGAACCAGGGCCTCGACCTCGCCGAGCACGGCGAAGCCGCCTACAACGACTGAGGTCAAACCCGTGTCGCGGGAGGGGATGGCGGTGTCAGTTACCACGCCGCCGCCATTCCCTCCCCGACCATGGCATGGTAGGAAAAAATACTCCCCCACCCAAAACGCACTGACAAAACTGACACAACCGCCAAAACCAGGTTCTGTCAGTTTTGTCAGTGCCATTTCACCCAAGCTCATTCGGGTTTCGTCATTCTTTAGGCAGTGATTCGTTCGGCTCTGGATTTATTTGCCCGCCTACGCGCTCCAGATCTTGAGGTCGTCGAAGCAGCCCTCTTTGCCCATGCGGCCAGCCGCACGTGCAAGTTCTCCATCTTTTACCCCCAATCTTTTACCAGCCGGATTTGCTGGTAAAAAATGACGGGTAAAAGATGAGGACCCAAAGCCTTGACGCATCCCATGCTCATTGAGTCATGAGCCGAGGCAGGTTTCCGACCATGAGCCGTTACTTCGCTCCACTCGGCTCCTCGCTCCAAATATTGCGGTCGTTGAAGAAGCCGTCTTTGCCCATGCCGCCAGCCGCTCATGCAAGTACTCCATCTTTTACCCCCGATCTTTTACCAGCCGGATTTGCTGGTAAAAATGACGGGTAAAAGATGGGGACTCAAAGTCTTGCCGCATCCCATGCTCATTGAGTCATGAGCCAAGGCAGGTTTCCGACCATGAGCCGTTACTTCACCGGCTCAGCACTCCAATTTTTGAGGTCCTCGAAGAAGCCTTCTTTGCCTATGCAGCCAGCCGCTCGTGCAAGTTCTCCATCTTTTACCCCCAATCTTTTACCAGCGGGATTTGCTGGTAAAAAATGACGGGTAAAAAATGGGGACTCAAAGTCTTGACGCATAGGTGTCCTTCAGCCCGAGGAAGTCGAGGATGTAGGGATCGCGAAAGACGAGGTCGGGTGTGAGCTTGTCCTCGCTGCGCAGGGCGGCGAGCTCCTGCTTGATGAGCTTGTCCGGCTTCTTCGAGATCGCCGTGCGCTCGTAGAGCATGCTCTTGATCTTCTGCTCCAGCGTGCGCGTGCTCCAGTTTTCCATGCGGCACATCTCGGCGTAGAAGTCGCGTTTCAGTTCATCGTCGAGGTAGATGATCTGACGGAAATGCGTCCAGCCCAATTTTGTCCGCAGTGCGGTCAAAATGTTCGGATCGGGGAAAGCCTCAGCAAACTTCACCATCCGCGCTAGGTTCCGCTCACCAAACCCACGGCCAAACTCCGCTTCCAATTTTGCAGACAGTGACTGCAAAATCTCGTCCCCATAGCCTGCGCGTTTGTCTTGGAGAATGTCCCGGCGAATGCGAGTGCCGATCTCCCAGTACAGGAGCGTCAGACCGGCGTTGACGGTCCGGGCAACGGCTTCGCGGGCCGTGAGGATGAGATCGCGCACCTCCGCAAGCAGTGGTGCGGCAGGGGCGGCGGGTTTGGGAGCGAGCGTGCGAGGCTTGGGCTTGGCGGGCATGGCTCCCAGAGAGTAGCGCGGTCAGGCGGCTTCGGGAAAGGTGAATTGTCGCCGCAGTGCGGCGAGAGTCCGCGCGCCATTCTCCACCGAAAACGTCGGCACCACGCCGGCCCAGCCCTTGTCCTTGCCCAGCTCCGCCCGCTCGAAGTCATCGGAAAAGAGCAGCTCCTTCTTCTTCGCCGTCGGCTCTGCGGGCTTGCGAAGCTCGCCGCTCATCTGCTTCTCTTTGGCAGCGGCAACGGAAGGCAGCTTCGGCGCATCCGCAGCGAAGGTGGCGGCGGTGAGAAGGCAGGCCAGGGTGAGGAAGCGGAGGTTCATGGGGAAGAGGGAACGCACGGCCGGCGGCGGTTTGTCAGGGCATGGCCAAAGATGACCGGCTACTTTTCGAGGATTTAGCTTGGAGACCGTCTAAGTTTCATCTTCAACGCAGCTTTAAAAAGCCGCCCCACACGCCACTCTTCCGAGTCTGAGCGGGGACGAAGCTCGAAGATTCCAAGGCTCATGAGTCTCTCCATCACTTTCTTTACCTCGTCCTCGCTTAGCCCCAAATAGCCTTGGAGACGATTGACCATCGAGTCAATATTGAATGGAGTCTGTTGGCCGGAAAAACCCGCAAGAAGCTGTTCGATTTTGCCCGCAGGTAAATCTAGAAGAAAATTCATCTCTTGTCTGACCTCTTCTAAAAACTGCTTCGAAGCTTGATCATGTGCGTGCTGAACAAGAGCCGATGAAATTCTTCCATCTTTGACCGGGTTGTCGCGAAATGGTGTTTCCGTTCCGGATTGAAGGCGACCTGTTTCGTCAATGCACTTCAAAAAATGTTGGATGAATCGAGGGTAATAGCGTTCCTCGCCATTTACACTGTCAGCAAAGTGAAGTGTGAAAAAAGTGCGCATAGTCGCATTCACTCTAGTCACTTTTGTCGGGAAAATTGGGAGAAGTAAATTGAAGGAGTCTTCTGTGGATACCTGACCAGCTTTTAGATCTCCTATACGTTCAATGATGGAGTCTGTAACGGTTGGGAAGGTGGATTGAAAATAGTCCAAGCTGGCAACGCGGCTCAACATAAAATTGAGAATGCTTTGAAGATCCCAACTCAGGAAACGAGATCGGCCCTCTAACTGTTGCTCGAGGTTCTGAACTGATCCGCTTGGCTTAAGATCAGCTCTGAGAAAAAGTTTAACTTCAACTAGTTCTCTAAAGTCGCTGTCTGTTTGTAAAATGCGCATCACTTCAAAGAGCGCAGTGATATAACCTTGGATCTGACTTCCTGTGAAAGCCGTTTCTAGGCCATCCAGTAAAAAAACTTTCCGATCGATTTCGCGGGTAAGGCGGGACCTAAAACTTGCCTTCGCAGGGGATCTGGAGCTCTTAAGTAGCGCCGATCGTAGTTGATCACGCTGGCAAGATGTTTCCAGCGCTGCATTAAGAAGCGCCCACCAAAAGTCCTCCGCATTCTCATATGAATTGCTGAGTTCGCGAATATCACCACTTCGAAGGCCTACTTGACCGGGAAAGTCCAAATCTGCGACGACAGGAAGACCTGCCTGGCGTTCCGCTAAGGTTCTGAAAAGTCTAGATTTACCGGTTCCCTTTCGACCGAAAATGTAACCTACGGAGTTGTTTTTGGTTAATAAATCTCTTAAAACAGGAGTTTGAATCAGGTAATCTTGGTCCGTGTTTCCGCTAAGGCTGTATTTTGGTAATGCGTCAGGTGGATTGAGAGGCTGCGGAGGCGAAGGGGGTGGTGGGGACAATTCGAGCAACCCGATTAGTCGATCCAAGGTGTCCTTGGTTGAAATCCCGAGATCATGGGATGCCGGTAATCGGCTTGTTCGGAAACTTTGATCATAGGGCCACATGGTCCATCGCTCGATGTCTACATCATCTGCATCTTCGGCTGGTGCTATCTTCGATAAAGTGGCTTG
The DNA here is from genome assembly GCA_026397715.1 of Verrucomicrobiota bacterium. Taxonomy (GTDB): domain Bacteria; phylum Verrucomicrobiota; class Verrucomicrobiia; order Verrucomicrobiales; family Verrucomicrobiaceae; genus Prosthecobacter. Next base: position 1,313 of record JAPLUN010000264.1, on the reverse strand, counting down.
AGTCAGGATGTCGTTTAACTGCTGGATTTCCTTTGCGTTGCGGCTTCTAAAAGTTTCGGGGTTTTCGTCATCGGGCTTAAATGAGACAATTGCATGATTTGCTTCGTGGGATATATCGAACAGTGTTTTATAGAAGCGAATGCCGCTTTCCCATTGGTCATCAAGTCTTGCGAATACGCAGCAGGAACCTGGAAGTGCATTGTACCAATTCAAAGTGGCTGGCGATGCCCCGGTTCGCTGATCGACTAAAACCGCATCATACTGCTTTTCAGACGCAAATCGGATTAGCCGTTTTCCAAGAGAAATTGTGATAGTAGGATCAAGTAATGCCTTTACAGTAAAGGCGTCATAATCCCAGTCATAGTCTCTATCCGCTAGTCTAGCTGCAATTAAATCGGCCCTGCCTCCTTTTTTGCAAATAGATGTATGGCAGGGGATCGGAATTGGCTCGAAATCATTGTTCTTATATAGCCCCAGCAGGGTCGATGCAGACCGAGTGGCAGCTTTGTTCCAAAGTTGTACTAGAGTGGGCGCCTCAAGATCCGCATCAATCATCAGTACTTTAAGTCCATTGTCAGCTAGTGTTCTTGCTATCAAGGACATTACTGTGGATCTTGCTTGCCCCCCTTTATATCCAAAGAAATGTCGAGTAAGAGGGCCTGGCTGTACTTCGAGATTTTCAGGCTTTCTTATCCGTCCATAAAGCCAGTGATCGCCTCGATTGGAAAATGGAAGCTTCTCATCCGGTGTGAGCCAATGCAGCGTCAATAGGCCTTCATTTGCAGTCTTTCGAATAGTGGAAACATCTGTATTTATCCACTCCGCGACTAGGATTTCCCGGTCTTCAATTTCCAGTGGGATGAATAAATGGCTTTGAACTCCTATCTGGACATATGGGAAAGCAAATCCATAGCTCAATGTTGCATGAGGCAGCTTTTCTAATGCTTGGATTAGCTGGGTTGAAGTCATAATTTACCAAAGGTTCTGAGGAGATTGACGCACTGTTTAGCGATTTGATATGCATTGCTGATTTCCTGATCAGTAGTAAACAATTCGTTTGGGAAATCGCTCTGATGACGGAGATAACGAATTCCCGGGTAGATCGCTGACGATACTGCCACGTTGTGTCCCCCTTTATTCGTGCATCGAAGGATGCCGAGGGCTGTCGAGAGCTGCGATGATAAACTGGCATCGAAGGGGGCGATCAGATTAGGAACATCGTGCCCACTTGTCCAGCTTCCGGTCGCCGCATAAATTTCATCTTTTAAAGCCAATTCAATGGCGACTAATGTCGAATATAGACTGACCAGCAT
>JAPLUN010000339.1 GCA_026397715.1 Verrucomicrobiota bacterium | reverse complement strand
GAGGTCCAGCGCGCGTGATTTCAGCTGGCGCAGGATTTTGGTGGGCGCGTGCTGGGTGAGCACAGGCTCTACACGGGCGATGCGGAAGGGCTTGATCTGATCCCAGCCGGTGATGCGCACGCGGCAGACGCCGTAGAGCATGACCTGCGAGGTGCCGTCGGGGTTTTTAACCGAGCAGCGGACCAGTCCCGCCGTGGTGACGGGAAGCACGTCATTCGCACCGTCAGAAACGCCAACGCAGAACATGCGGTCGGTTTGCAGCGCATGATCCAGCATGCGGCGGTAGCGGTCCTCAAAGATGAACAGCGGCAGATGGCAGGCGGGAAAATGGTAGCAGTCGTCCAGGACAATCACGGGAAGGCTGTGAGGAAGCACGAAACCTTTGGCAGAGAATGTTTTTGACGAGATGTCCATGAGTGAAATGACACGCGGGATACGCGTGCATCCGCCCGATGGTTCCTTGTTTCCTGCGCAAACGCCAGCGAATCATTCAAAGCGGAAGGAAAACACATCGGCGTCCTTGATCACCCAGCGACGACGCACCGGTTTTCCGGCCAGAGCAGAGACATCGCTGCCCTTCTTCCAGTCGATGACACGATCGATGCTGTCGTAAGAGATCGCCTTGCAGTCATCCAATGTGAAACCAACCAGGGGCTTGCCCCCGGCATCCTGGATTTCCACCGCCACAGAGCCCGCGGCACCGGTGGACAGATTCAAGTGCAGCGCCTTGCCGGTGAAAATGAAGGGCTTGGTGGTCATTTCACCGCCTGCATAGTCCGCGTGCAACGATGCGAAGCCATCGAGACGTAGCGTGAGGCGCTGCAGAAGTGCGGTGGTCTGGCCGTAATGGCGCTCTACAAACAATGACATCTCCGCCGGTCCGGTCTGCACCACGCCGCAGGCGGGGTAGTTGCTACGGCTGGTCCAATCGCGGAAATCCTGGCCGGGACGAACAAAGCCTTCCATGAAGCTGCGATTGTAGGCGGTGGTGCCGGCACGGCTGGTCATCAGCACGGCTTCGGAGCAGTCCTGAATGAGGGCAGGGTAGGCCTTGGTATCCAGGGCGAGCTCTTTTTTGGCCTGATCATCCAGCACGGCTTTTCCGGGCATGTAGCGTGCGGCGGTGGAGATGTAGAGATGAGGAGCATTAAAATAGGGGTTCGTCTGGCTGATGTAAATGTGGTCCACCAACGGCTGGTCGCAGGTCATCTGCACGGCGTCCGTCCAATGGATGAAGTCCTTGCTTGTAGCGCGGCTGACCCAGCGCACACCTTTGGGTTTCCATGTCTTCTCATCGATCACGCCAGCAGTGAAGACGCGGAAGTAGGCCACGTAGCACTGCTCTGCCTCCGACCAGAAAGACACGTTTTGTGAATCAAAGGCCCCTTTGGTGATGACCGCCGCCTCCTGCATTTTCTGCCAGTGCAGGCCGTCTGCCGAAACGAAGGCGCTGAGACCGCCGGACTTGCCGCCGAGGCCTGCCAGGGCCTTGTAGCGCTGCTCTTTGGGCACACCGGGACGTCGGTCGATGAATGGAGCGAAGTTGTGCGTGTAGGGGGCCAGATTGGCCAGCATCACATTGTTGTCTTTACTGCCGTTGATCTCATGCAGGCCGAGCTTGGGCTTCACCCATGTTGTGCCGTCGGCTGATTCGGCGTAGCAGGTTACCTCTCCGCTGGTGCCGTCCTTAAAGCCCGCATTGCCACGGTAGTACATCTGGAATTTGTTTGCCTCGTCGTTGTGAATGACGGTGATGTAGGCGCTGAAGCGGCCCTCCCAGGGCTGGTCAAATTTCACCGCGACGCCTGCCTCTTCGGGATGGTGCAGCCGCAACGTGGCACCCTGCATTTGGTCGATGAGCAGCTTGTCCACAAACAGCTCACGGCGGGAGCCGATGTTGGTGACTTCAGCAAAGGCGATGCCGGTGCAAAGGGCCAGGAAGGGCAGGAGAGTGCGGAGCATGCAAAGACATACTTGCAACCATGGGGGGATGTTGCAGGGGCGGTGAAGCAAAGTACTCACGAACTTTAGTTCGTTCTGGAAAAGCTCAGAGCTTCTCGGAGTGAGCCAAAGCTCACGAGTACTTTCTTTCCCGAATCACAGACTCTTCAAATACGCCACGATGTCGCTGATGGACTGCGGGGTGAGGCCGAGCTGCTGGGGCTGATACATGAGAGAGCGGGTCATCTTCTGTATGCTGGCGATGCGTTCTTTTGGAACGGTCTGCACGAGGCCGCCCATGCATTTGATCATGACGGGATCGCCGCTGGAGAGGATCATGCCGCTGATGGTGAGGCCGTCTTTGGTTTTGATCTCGCTGCCTTCGTAGCCATGCGAGATGTCGGCGGAGGGATGAGCGATGGCGTTGGCGATGACTTCGCTGGGCTGCTGCTTGCCGAAAGTGCTGAGGTCGGGGCCGAACTCGACGCCTACTTTACCGACCTTGTGGCAGGTGAAGCAGACGGCGATGGCAGCCTGTCCACGCTTGGCATCGCCGGGAATCTGGGCGATCTCTGCACCGGTGGGCAGCTTGGGTGCGTCCTTGATTTCAGGAGGCATTTCAGCGGCGACGAGTTTGACTTTGGCAGGATCATACAAGCCGAGGGCCTTCATGCCGCTCTCCACATCGTAGGACTGCCAGTCGTTGCCTTTGCGATTGAGCAACCACCACTTGGCCAGTTCCTTCAGTGGGAAGTCTTTGGTGTTGGCGAGTTCGATCATCGCGCCTGCGGCTTCGCGGCTTTTCACGAAGGCGAGGCCGGTGAGCATGAGCTTGCGCTGTTCTTCGGTGAGGACGTTGTCGAGGGCGCGGGTCTTGAAGGCTTCTGCCGCTGCGGCTGGGTGCAGGCGCCAGGCGATCCATGACTCGGCCTCACTCCATGCGGCGGGCTTGTCCTTGCAGATGGCGGCATAGAGTTCGACTTCCTTGCCTTCCGCGCCAAGACCGAGGGATTCGAGGTAGGCGCGGTCTTTGCCATCGAACTGCGCGGCAAGTTTCACCAGCAGCGGCAGGCTTTGGGCAGCGGGGATTTCCCGCAGTGTCAGCGCGACTTCGCGGCGCACAGCGGCGGAGGGATCGCTGACCATCTTCGCAGCCATCGCCAGCACATCCACGCCCGCACGGCGCAGCGCACGGTAGGCTACGAGGCGCTGATCTTCAGACTTCGACTCCAGCCACGGCTTCACCTTTGCCACGCCTTCTTCACCCATCTGTGCGAGGAGCCATGCGGCGCGCGCGGCGATGAATGCGTTGTCGTCTTTGAGCAAAGCAGCGACCGCAGGCACAGCTTTCGCGCCTTGGGCTTTGAGTGCGGTGAAGCCATTGTAACGCACATTCGGTGCGGGGCTTTTCAGAGCGGCAATCTGGCCTTCCGTGGTGTCGAGCTTGAGCGCGGGAACGTTCGAAGCAAAACCCTTCGGCGCGATGCGGTAGATGGTGCCGGTGTAGCGCTCGTCCAGCGTGCCGTGGCCGCCCACGCGGGCATCGAACCAATCGGCGACGTAGATTGCGCCATCGGGACCGACGGTCACATCGCTGGGGCGGAAGCGGGTTTTGAGTTCGCCTGAGGGCTTGCCGCCGAGGAAGTCGGAGCCCGCAAATTCCTTCTCCTTGTTGGAGGTCATGAAATCAAAGCGCTCCATTTTCCAGCCTGCGCCATCCAGCTTGGGCAGGTAGCCGAAGACGACGTTCTTGCCTGCTTCACAGGCGAGGAGGAGGCCGTTCCACTTCTTGTCGAGCGCGCCGTTTTCATAGAAGCCCACGCCGGTGGGGGAGCCGCCGCCATAGACATCACCTGCGGGCATGGTGCCGGGATCTTCCTGACGCCATTCGGCGGTGGGTGTATCCTGGCCGGGGCGTTTGTCCGCACCCCAGGAGCGCAGGCCGTCGGCGGAAGCAAAGCCGGCATTGCCGCCTTCCATGACAGGGGACACGCGGCAGGCAGGCGGGTCGTCGTTGTCGCTTTGGAAGACATCGCCAAAGGAGGTGATGGTCTGCTCGTAGCTGTTGCGGTAGTTGTGGCCGATGATGGTGACGTTCGTGCCATCGGGATTCATGCGTGCGGCGAATCCGCCGATCCACACATGGCCATCATCGCTCTTCTGCCCGGCGATGTCCTGCATCATGTAGGGACTGCCCATGCGGAAGGTTTTGCCGGAATGATCGGTGAACTTCGCGCCGGTGTTGCCCTGATTCCAATACCACTGGCCGTCCGGACCGGCGGTGACGCTGTGCAGGCTGTGATCGTGCTGGCGACCACCGAAGCCGGTGAGAAGCGCATCGCGCTTGTCCACGGCGGGATCAAATTTGCCGTCGCCATTCACGTCGGTGTAAACGAGCAGCTCAGGCGGCTGGGAGACGACGATTTTATTGCCCAGCACGGCGACGCCGAGCGGCGCTGCGAGTGCGGACTCCTGCACGAATACGGTGCTTTTGTCGGCACGGCCTGAGCCGGTGGTGTCTTCGAGCACGACGACGCTGTCGCCCTCCGGCCTGCGGCTGCCTTTGCTGCGGTAGTTCACGCCTTCTGCCACCCAGAGGCGACCCTGGGCATCGAAGTCGATGTTGGTGGGATTGAACAATGCGGGTGAGGTGGCCCAAACGGTGACTTCGAGGCCTTCGGGTACGGTGAACATGTCCGCAGGCACGGTGGTCTTGCCGTCGTCCGCGATGGGAGGCGCAGGCTTGGGAGCGTTGGGCGGTGTTTCGGTATAGACTTGAAATTTGACCGAGGCATTGCTGGCCTTGCCGCCGCGCTCCATGCCGCCGTCATCGATGGCCGCCTGTGCGGTGAAGCCAACCACGCCCTGCGGCAGATCATAAACGATTACCGATCGTGCATGCGTGCCGATGCCGCTTTCAAACTTCTGGCCTTTCACGAGCAGAGCATCGCCCATGGCGGATTTGCCGACGCGTGTGCCGCCGGAGCCCTGACTGGCGGCTTTCCATGGCAGCTTGGTCAGGTCCTTGGTGGAGCCGTCGGCCATGATGAGCTTGGGCTCCAGCCAGTCTGCCCAGTCACAACTGATACCGTCTTCATCCGAGACAACGAGGTAGAGCTCCTTCGCGCCTTTCAGGGCGGCATCCACCTTGACCAGACGGGAAGTGCTTGCGGTGGTGAGCTTAGGGCTTTCGAAGACTGGAGTGGCCGCGATGGCGCAGGAAGCTGAGGCGAGCAGCGCGAGGAGGGTCAGATGGCGAGACGTCATGGATGGAAGGACTGGAAAGTAATCGAGAGCTTTAGCTCGGAGTCTGGGAGGGATACGACCTTTCCAGAGAGAGTCTTAGCTCTCAACTACTTTGGCTTGTGGCGCGGAAAACTTTCTCCACATTCGCGGCATGAAATCCTTCCTGCTTTTTCTGACTGTTGCGCTGCTTTCATCCTGCCAGACCACCACCGAGGAATATCACGTAGGTAGCGTGGCCGAGGCGAAAGCGTTTGCGAGGAGGGCAGTGGAGGTGGGCTACATTCACTCGGGAGGAGAGGCGGCGCTGGTCGCGGAAAAGTCCGTCGGCAGGCCGCTCGAAGGCAAATGGAGCCCGCAAAAAATTGACAGCTTTTTGAATCAGTATGCGGCGGAACATCCACGCCTGATGGAGATCAACAAGGCGGCCACTACGGGTAAGATCAGTGAGAAGGAGCGCGTGATTCTGGTGAATGTGCTGCGCGGGCAGGAGGAGCGTCTGGCTGAAGCCAAGCTGGCCGAGCAGCAGGCAGCCGCGGACTATCTCAATGAATCGGCGATGATCAACAGCCAGAGCTCGTCGTATCGGCAGAACTCGGCGCTCATGCAGGCGACGCCACAGTCAGGGTATACCGGGTACGGGACGGGTTTTGGTGGCAGAAGCTTCTGAGACGAGGCGCTCACTTCGTCTTCATTACATAGACTCCATCCCAGTCTGAAGGAGGTGGATTGAGCTTCATGTCGTCGCAGCGCTCGATCATGACGAGAGAGGGGTTGGAGTCCTGATGAATCTCGCGTTTGGCGGAGCGCTCAAACAGGGCTCTGGCCACGTCCCAGTCCTGGGCCTGATAGGCGGCGATGCCTTTTTCAAAGAGATGCAGGCACTCTTCGGTCTCGGGAGTAATGTGTTTGGTGAAGCCAACTAGCTCGTAGACCTCTGCGGGCTTGCTGCGGCCTTTGACGACGATGCGATCGAGGAAGCGGTAGGTGATGTCTTGCTTATGTTTCTCCGCGAGCGCCTTGGTCTCTCCAGTGATCATGGTGTAAACGCCGTAGCTTTTTGCGCCGCTCTCGCTGCGGGCGGCGAGGTTCACGGTGTCACCCATCATGGTGTAGTTGAATCGGCGGCGGGAGCCCATGTTGCCGATGATGGCCTCGCCGGAGTTGAGGCCGATGCGCGTCTTCATTTCATAGACGATCTCCGGCCAGCCACCTTCCTTCCGCCATTTCTCGCGCAGTTCGATCTGGCGCTTCTGCATGAGCAAGGCAGCGCAGCAGGCACCATGGGCATGACCCTCAAAGGGCAGGGGGGCTCCGAACATGCCGACGATGGCGTCGCCGATGAACTTGTCGAGCGTCCCGCCGTTGTCGTGCAGGATGTCGGTCATCTCTGAAAGGTAGTCGTTCATCAGCGCGACGAGGCGCTCAGGCGTGAGCTTTTCAGAGAAGGAGGAGAACCCAGCGATATCGCTGAAGAACGCGGTGATCTCAGCCTGATGTCCGCCGAGCTTGGGCTCCTCACCGGAGGAGATCATCTGCTTGACGACTTGCGGTGAAACGAAGGTGCCGAACATGCCGGTGATGCGTCCCTTGGCGCGTGACTCAATGATGAGGCGGTGAAGAATGGAGCCACCCTCAACGAGGACAAAACCGAACACCGGCCAGGCAAGAGGCATGTGAAGGCTCTCGATCTGAAAGTAATAAAAAGCGGTGAAGATATAAGTACTGATGATCACCGTGGGAACGAACAACGCGAGCCAGATGGGGCCGAAGCGCACGGGAATGATGGTGAGCAGCGCAAGCAGTGCCCACACTCCGATCAAACGGAGGAAGTCGGGCTTCTTGATGTAGTCACCACCGAGGATGTTGCTGAGAGCGTTGGCGTGCGTGAGGACCAGCGGCGTCTGCGGGCCATGCGGAGTGGGGCCGAGATCTGCGAGACCAGCGGCGGTCTGGCCAATGAAGAGAATCTGGCCTGCGACGGGCGGACGATCCTTGGGCCATTCCTTGCCTTTG
>JAPLUN010000074.1 GCA_026397715.1 Verrucomicrobiota bacterium | reverse complement strand
TCGGCAGGGTAGCCGTTCTTTTCGAGCATCATCATGGCCATGCGTGAATTGACCTCGTTGTCTTCGACGAGAAGAAGGCGCGGCTTGATGCCGCCGACGGTTGCTGGAGGGGCTGCTTCCGCACGCACTTCCGGCTCTTCTTCCGGCTCTTCATTCACCGGCATCTTCTGGTTTTCGACGACACGCAAAGGCAGCCGGATCCAGAAGCGCGATCCTCTGTGGCGGTTGCTTTCCACGCCGATGCTGCCGCCCATGAGCTCCACAAGCCGCTTGCTGATGGCAAGGCCGAGGCCGGTGCCGCCAAAGCGGCGCGTGGTGGAGCTGTCCACCTGCGTGAAGGGCTGGAAGAGCTGGCTCTGCTGCTCCTCCGTCATGCCGATGCCGGTGTCCGTGACGCTGATTTCCAAATTCGCGGCGCTGGTGGCGGTGGCGTTTAACCGGCTCACCTGAATGCGGATGCTGCCTTCATCGGTGAACTTGATGCCGTTGCCGACGAGGTTCATGAGGATCTGCCGCAGCCTGCCGGGATCGCCCATGACGCAGTCCGGCACGTCTGAGCCGATGCGTACAATCAGGTCGATGGAACGTGAGGTGGCCTTGTGCTGGAGAAGATCCACGACGCCGCTGATGACGGAGTCCAGGCCGAAAGCTTCCTCCACGAGATCGAGCTTGCGGGCTTCGATCTTGGAGAAGTCGAGGATGTCCTCGATGATAGTCATGAGGGCATCGCCGCTGTGGCGCACAGCATCGATCATCTCGCGCTGCTGGGGTGCGAGCTCGGTGTCGAGCAGCAGGGAGGACATGCCGATGATGCCGTTCATGGGCGTGCGGATCTCATGGCTCATGGTGGCGAGGAAGTCGCTCTTGGCCTGACTGGCGGCCTCGGCTTTTTCCTTCGCGATCTTGAGCTCGCTCTGGGTGCGCTTGAGCTCCGTGATGTCTGACTGCACGGCAATGTAGCGCACGATCGTGCCTTCCTGGTCCTTGATGGGAGTGACATGAAACTCCACCCAGTAGGGAGTGCCCGACTTGGTGTAGTTCAGCACCTGGGCCTTGAATGATTCTCCCTGGCGGAGCTTTTGTCCGATCTGGGCTGTCATCGCCCGGTCCGTCTCAGGCCCCTGCAAGACATCGCCGGGCTTGCGCCCGATCACCTCGCTGAGGGTGTAGCCCGTGCGTTTCACAAAGGCCTCGTTGACCCATTCCAGGCGGCCGGAAGCATCGGTGATGACGACGAGGTTGTCGGTGAAACTGGCCACGATAGAAAGCTTCTCCAGCTCCTGCTGATTCTGCCTCTGCTTGGTGACGTCATGCATGGAGCCAATGATCCCGGAGCCATTCAGGGCGGAGATGGCGATCTCCATGCAGACCACCTTGCTGTCGAAACGCCGCATGTGGATGGCAGGGCGGGCGGGGCCGGAGGAAACGCCACCCTCGATGATCTTCGCCAGCAGGGGCTGGTCATCCACCACCACGTAGTCCCGCAGGAGCGTTCCGGTGGATGCTGCGACTGAGTATCCCAGGGTGTCCGTCCAGGCTTTGTTCATGAAGACCAGCCTGCCATCGCCATCTGTTTCGAACACGATTTCAGTGAGGCATTCCACACGCCGCCGCATGCGTTGCTCGGACTCAATCAGAGCCTCGGTGAGGCGGTAGGTCGCCTCCACGTGGATGTCTGTCAGCAATGAGGAATGTTCGTTCATGGACGTGTCGCCTGTGCAGCAGACAGAGACCTTGAGTGCCTTATGCAGCCAAGGCCTTGCGCTCTTTGAGGACGTCTTCGAGGTTCGACGAGGAGAAGGCGTTGAAGCCCACCTTGCCGGAGACGTAGGTGATGCGGTCTCCAAAGGCCAGGAGCTCGGTGGTCGAGTCAGCACCCACGGAACCTACTTTGAAAGCGCCCACCTGCTTGATGGTGTCCAGGATGCCCACGGAGTTTGCCAGCGCCCGGTAATCGGGTTTCAGGATGATCGGCGTGGAGATGATGGTGAGCTTTGAAAGCGCGTAATGATTCAAGAGATCAAGCGTGTGATCGAGCGTGCGATCCACCCGGTCAGCCTCCTCCACCACGCCGCGAAGAATGCCATTGGCGGCGAAGTAATCGTTTTGATAACCCACAAGAATGAGAGCGGTAGATTCGAGGTCGAGCATACGGATGGAATGTTGGAGTGTTGGTGGTTGATGAGGGGTGCGTTCTGACGCCCTCATTGATCGCCGCCAGCCGAGCCGAAGCATCATCCGCAGTTGAGGGGGGGATGCGAGAGTCGTGCGCAGGCTCCTCGTGGACGCTGGACGGATGAACG
>JAPLUN010000321.1 GCA_026397715.1 Verrucomicrobiota bacterium | reverse complement strand
GCAGGAGTCGAGAGCGTCGCAGCCGGCTTTAAAGTATCCAAAATGCCGAGGACAGATTCCCGTGGCAGGATCAGCACCGGTACCAGCACGGTGAGCAGCATTGCCAGGCAACCGCAGAACCATGGCAGAATAAACCGCGCTAATGGCCCGGCATGCGGATGAGGAGGAATTTCTCGGGTAACTCTCCCGGCTGCCGGAACCAGCTCAGGCGTGGCCTTCGCCCCTCCTCCGTTTTCTGTTTTCGCAGTCGCCAGCTTTTGGGTCAAATCCACCAACTGTTCCTGCTGCTGCGCAAATTTCACCGCCAGTTCCCACCAGTATTCGGGCAGCACCGCCTTGAATAAGTCAGCGCCTTCCATGTCAGTCGTCAAACACTCCGACAAATGGTCCAGCGCCTCGCGCTCCGCCTTGCTCTTCCAAGTCCAGGCCGTCTTGGGTTTGCGCAGTCGCACATCCCAGAAATCACGTTCGTCCTGCACAGCGCTGCACACGACGCGTCCGGCCGCCAGCCAGCGCTTGGCATCTGCCAGCGCCTCCTTGTGCTCCTCCCCCGCCAGGGGCAGAGCGGCACTGTACAGCTGCTCTGCGCGTGAAAATCGCGTCACTGCCAGCGTGGCGGCCAGAGCCAGCATCACGTCCACCGCACAGGCGTTTCTGGAGGCATGCGATGCCACGATCGCATCCGCGAGTCTGGACAGGCGGTGCGTTTCCCCGCGTGCGGCCCAGCGAGACGCCACCATGCACGTCACGTTCACCTCACCGCTGCCCATTTCAATGACCAGATCAGGAATGCGTGCGAGTTCTGCGAGCTGATCCTCATCCTGCTCAAACATCTCAGCAATCAGCAGGCTGCCCGCCGCCGCCCACTCAGGCTTTGAAAATGCCTGGCAGCAAAACGCATCAAAGTGCCCAGGAACGGCGACTTTAGCAGCCACCGCACGCAGAAGGCCCTTGGCACTGGCGCGCAGTTCCTCCGGCAGCCCATTGTCGATCATCACCTCGATTCGAAGCATCGTCTCGGTGTCGATCGCACTGCTGGAAGAAGCATCCAGCACCTGGCTGGAGGACATCTTCAAGGCGGATGCTGAGGCGCTGTTTCCCATTTTCAGCGCCATTGATAAGACGAATCACGCCAGATGCAACGCGTGCGTCACTTAGGCGGCTAATTCGCTCATGCGATGATCTCCTTCGCAACCGTGCCGTAAACATCCGTAAGACGGAAATCACGGCCTGCATAACGGAAGGTAAGCCGCTCGTGATCAAGGCCCAGCAGCGCCAGCACCGTCGCGTGCCAGTCATGAATGTGCATCTTGTTCAGCACGGCCTCATAGCCATAGTCGTCGGTCATGCCATAGTTCATGCCGCCCTTCACCCCGCCGCCGGCCATCCACATGGAGAAGCCTTTGTTGTTGTGATCGCGCCCGTCTTCGCCCTGGCTGTGAGGTGTGCGGCCAAATTCCCCGCCCCAGATGATCAGCGTGTCCTTGAGCAGTCCTCGCTGTTTCAGATCGGTGAGCAGCCCGGCGATGGGCTTGTCGATCGCCCCGGTGTTGCGCTCCAGTGAGGCCTTCAGATTGAAGTGCTGGTCCCAGTTGCCGTTGGTGAGTTCGATGAATCGGACGCCTGCCTCAATAAACTTGCGAGCCATCAGGCACTGCTTGCCAAAGGCATCCGTCTCCTGCTCATCAATGCCATACAGCGCCTTCGTGGCCGCCGTTTCCTTGCTCAGGTCCATCACCTTTGGCACCTCAGCCTGCATGCGAAACGCCAGTTCATACGATTCGATCACGCCTTCCACCTCGGCGCTGACACCGCCGTCCTGCTGCATGCGCGCTTTGTTGAGTGCCTGCACCAGATCCAGCTGCGTGCGCTGTTCTTCGGTCGTGTAGCGGTTGTTTTTGATGTTCGCCACCGTCGCCTGTTCTGTGCCGCCAAACCGCCGGCCTGCGGCACCGCCACCGGGAAGAGCGTTGCCGCCGATCTTGGTGCCTTGATAAATGGCAGGCAGGAACGCGCTGCCATAAGTGCGTGTCGCGTTGCCGGGTGGATTGACCGTGATGAATCCGGGCAGGTTTTCATTCATCGTGCCAAGTCCATACAGGGCCCATGACCCCAGCGACGGACGCACAAACTGCGTGGTGCCGGTGTGGAGCTGGGAAAACGCCTGCGGGTGAGCTGGCAGATC
>JAPLUN010000358.1 GCA_026397715.1 Verrucomicrobiota bacterium | reverse complement strand
GCGAGCCCACTGCGAACGCCCTGCGCATGCTCGGTGACATCGAAGCCTCCCAAAACAAGCACGAGGCCGCCATCGCCTACTTCCAGCGTGTCTTCATCGCTCATCAGAAATGGAAGGATGAAATGGCCAAGGCCTACCTCCTTTGCGGCAAGTCCTTCAAGGCTCTCGGCAAGAGCGATGAAGCCAAAAAAACGATTCAGGAGATGATCGACCGCAAAGATCTTGAGGGTCAGCCGGAAAAGAAAGAGGCTGAGAAACTCCTCCCCACCCTGTAATTTCACGCGAACCCACTCCACGATTTCCATGCACTCGTTCGCCCGCTTTTTGCTCGTTTTCGCCGTCGTCGCCGCTGGTTCCGCCTTCGGGCAGGCCATCGTTCTCAAGGACGGCAACCGCGTCTTCTCCTCCGAGTTCTCCATTCAGGACGGCAAGATTGTCCGCACCGTTCAGATCGGTGAAAACAAAGCCACCACCATTCTGGAGAAGAAGAACATCGATTCCCTTGAGTGGCCCTATCCGGCCGAACTCACCGAATCAGCCGACCTCCTCGCCAAAGGTAAGACCGATGACGCCATCGCCGTCCTGAAAAAGGGCCGTGACTTCTTTGAGCATTTCGAAGGCATCGAGGGCAACTGGTACATCGACATGTACTTCGCCTACATCGAAGCGCTTAATCAGGGCGGTAAGTTCGATGAAGTCGTCAAATCCCTACCGTCCCTCCGCGCCCTCAAGCTCACCGACGCCCAGAAGATGCGCCTCCGCATCATTCAGCTCGACATCGAGCGCCAGACCTCCTCTGACTACGCCGGCATCCTCGTGGAAGCCCAGAGCATCCTCAAGGAAACCGACGACTCCGCCATTGGTGCCTCACTCTGGGCCCTGATTGCAGACGTTCACACCCGCAAGAAGGAGTGGGAAAAAGCCCTGCTAGCCTACCTGCGCATCCCTGTGTTTTACGGCACCCAGATGCAGCGCGTGCCTGAGGCCGAGCTCAACGCCGCCAAGATCCTCATCAAAATGAAGCGCTATGAGGACGCCAATGCCTTCCTCGCCCGTATCAGTGAGTCCTATCCCGGCTCCCCGGTCGCCGAAACCGCCACCAAGGAGAAAGCCGCGATTGCCGGAATGAAGAATGTCACCGAGGAAGAGGCTGAAGCCGCCGCCGCCGCTGATGGCAAACCGGACGCAGCCAAACCCAAGGAAGGCGAGCCCGCCAACCCCACCGACTCCAAACCCAAAGCTTGAATCATTTCCCCATGCAAACCAACACTGCCACCATCATGACCCGCCACATCCCCAACGGCCCTGCCCGCGCGTTCCTTTGCGTCCTGCTGGCTCTGGGTGTCCTCACCTCCTTCAACCTGTATGCTGAAGACGCCGCTCCCCCGGAAGGTGCTGCAGCAGAAGTCCATACCGAATCGATGATCGATCGCTTCATCGAAGGTGGCTGGGTTATGTATCCCATCACCCTCTGCTCCATCGCTCTCGTCTGGCTCACCGTTGACCTCTGGATGCGCACCGGCATCAAAAAAGCCGCCCCTCCAGCCCAGGTCGCCCAGGTTCAGGATCTCTTCCGTGCCGGTGACTACGTAGGCGCCTACCAGTTCTGCAAAGGCAGCCCCTCCCCCTTCACCAACACCACCCGTGTCGGACTCAGCTTCCTCGGAGACGGGCATGACGCCACCGAAGCCGCCCTCTTCAGCGAGCTCAACAAAGTCAACGCCGCCGTTCAGACCCGCATCAACTACCTCTCCGTTATCGGTGTTTGCACCCCCATGATCGGTCTCACCGGCACGGTGACCGGGATGATGCGCGCATTCTCCACCCTGAAGACCAGCGGTGCAGGGGACCCCGCCAAGCTCTCCGGTGCTATCGGTGAGGTGCTCATCGCTACCGCTTCCGGTCTCTTCATCGCCGTTCCTGCGTTCATGTTCTTCTACTTCCTCCGCAATCGCCTCCAGGTCAGCATGAGCGATCTCCAGGAAATCGTCATGGCCCTCTTCCGCAAGATGCCCTACGCGCACCTCAAGGACGCCCATGTCGGTGAAGAAGAATTCTACGCCGCCATCCCAAATTGGGTCGCTGGCGAAGCTCAGCCTGCCACTGCAGCCTGATTCATCCTCCTCTTATCTCTTATACTCAACCCTTGACCTTCTAACACTATGGGCGGCGGCGGCGGCGGTGGTGATGGCGAACCGGAGTTTCAGATTGCTCCGATGATTGACGTGCTGTTGGTGTTGCTCATTTTCTTTATGAGCATCACCTCGGCGCAGGTGTTGAGTATCGACAAGGAGATTCAGCTCCCTGTCGCTAAAGATGCCAAGAAAAAGGAAAAAGACGTTCAAAACGAGGCAAACATCAATGTGCGCTGGACCAATGGCAAGGCGACCATCCTCTTTGAAAACAGCTCTTATGACGTCGTGGAGCCGCTCGTGGAAAAACTCCGCGCCCGCCACGACTCCAACGCCAAGTACCGGGCGGTCATTCGTGGGGACAAACGTCTCCCTGCGATCGAAATCCAGCGCGTCATTAGCGTCATTGCCCAGGCGGGCATTGATGACATTTCCTTCTCTGCCTTGAACAAAGAGTAACTCTTCCCCTCATGTCTGAACCCGGCAAAAAAAAGCATCGCGAAATCGAAACTGAACAGCTCGCTGTCGGTTTCCAGATCGCTCCCATGATCGACGTCGTGTTCGTCATCATGCTCTTCTTCATGGTCATGGTTGGTTCCGTGAAGGTTGAGCGCGAACTCAAGAGCCAGCTCCCCGGACTGGCTCCCCCCAGCGCCGATGCCCCCACTGAAATGCCGGACGAAATCATCGTCGGCATCGAGGAAACCGGTGCCGTCACCCTCAATGAAGAGGAATTCGACAGCAACCGTCCCGACAAAGCCCTGCCCGACTTCATCAGCACCCTCAAGCGCCTCAAGCAGGAGGCCGACAACCGCAGTGCCAAGGTCATCGTGACCATTCAGGCGGAAGAACAGGCCACCTATGAGCGCGTCATCGACGTCCTCAATGCCCTCGCCGTCGCCAAGGTCGCCAACGTGACCTTCACGGTCGGCGGTGACGAAGGATTCTGATTTTTTTTGTCACTTTTTTAAATCTCTGCACCCAAGAAAGGGTCCGCAGTTCCGTCCTCGTACTCTGGAAAGATCATCTTCATGAATCCGTCGCAGCCTGGAACCCCGGAAAATCCGCAGAATCCCCAGCAGACACCCCCTCCGGGTGCCACCCAGCCGCTGCAGCATTATCCCCAAGGTTATCCGCCTCAGGGCTACCCGCCCCAGATGCCCGGTTATCCCCCCGGCTACCCGATGCCCCAGGGTTACCCGCCGCAGATGCCGGGATATCGCGAAAGGCCTGGGTACATCAACGCCTTCATCGAATTGCGTGGCTGTTTAACCTCAGCGGCAGAAATATCCTGCACGCCGACTAGCAGAACCGTCTCGGCCCCCGGCGTGACGAACTCTGTGACGTCAA
>JAPLUN010000072.1 GCA_026397715.1 Verrucomicrobiota bacterium | reverse complement strand
ACTTGGAAGGGTTCTGGTCGGGGTTTAATTTGAAAAGCGAGGAGGAAATTCTGGCCGGATGCGCTCCCTGGGGCACACGCTTTTTTGCCATTGGTCGCCCAGGCGAACCCCTGCCTGAACTCGGCGCCACGCGGATGTACTTTGCCGACGAGGACTGGCAGGCGGCGGCCTCTGCCATGATACGGAATGCGGCGCTGGTCCTGATCCGGCCACATCGCACGCCCTCTCTCGTCTGGGAGTTTCAGCATATTGTGAATTCCGTGAAGCCGGAGAAATTTTGCATCTGGCTGCCGAGCCTCCTGGAGAAGGCCGACTGGGAAGGATTCAAACAAGCCGTGGAGCAGCACGCCCATCAGGGCCTGCCGGAATTCGAGAAGGTGTTTGCCAAAAACTTTGTGGTGTTTGACGCCCAATGGCACGCGCGGGCGTTCAGAATCGAGAACGGCTCTCACGAAATGAAGTCGTTCTCCCTGCACCAGAAGCCGAAGGAAGGCAGCAAGCTGCTGGCCGCTGAACTGGGCGCGCTCCTCGCACGCGCGAAGGCTGCTAAGTAGCGGTGAGGGAGGGGTTGTGCGGGGGGGGCGGCTCCGGATTTAAAGGACAGGAAATGATTGAAGACGCGGGGCACGGCGTCTGCTGCCCGCTTGTCTTTTTCTTTGGCCTCTTCCGCTTCGGCATGCGCCTCATCTCCTTGCCTGAATCGTGGCGGCATGTGCCCGCCACGCTGCTGCTGCGGATGGATCGCTTCTACCACGCTCAGGAGATGCATGAGCCTGCGCCTGCTGCCGAGCCACTCTCACCAGAGCTTGCGGGAGACACGCAAAGGAAGGCTCCGGAAGCTCGGCCTCGGTAGACAGAAAGCGTGTTGGGCATGTTCGTGATCGCGAGAAAATCAGGTCGCGCCAGGATGCGGACCTCACTTTTCCTCGTCGCACGCCTGTGCCTCACTCTTGCTGCAGCTGCCTCATCAAGGCCCTAAGCTGTTGCTCGCTCTTCTGGGTGTCAGGGTGGTCATTCCCCAGACGCATCACATCACCAGCATAGACGCGCTGCAAGCAGGGCAGGGCTTCCTGGTTTTTGTTTTGCATGCCCAGGCGCACTGCCAGGTTGAAACAGCAGCGCAGGGTTTCCGGATCTTCCGGGCCGAGCACCCGTTCATAGATGGCCAGCAAGGTGCGAAATTCCTTCTCGGCCTTATGCACGGGAAGCTCTCTGGCCCAGTTGCTCCGGCTCATCAGAGTGCTCGGGTGTTCCGGCCCGAGTGTGCGAGCCTGGATGGAGGCCACACTGAGAAATTCCTTTTCTGCCTCAGCCTGTTTTTCTTCAAAGCTGAAGACCGACCCCAAAGAGTTGCGGGCATTCAGGGTGTCAGGATGTTCGGGGCCGTGCACCCGCGTACAGGAGGCGACATGGGCGCGCAGCAGAGGCTCGGCTTCCGCATATTTTTTCTGGAACATCAGCACCAGAGCCAGATTGTGCCTGCCGATCAGGGCGGCTGTATCCTTGGCACCGCCTGCCTTCTCAGAGGTGCTCAGCAGCTGGCGGAACTCCTTTTCGGCTTCCTCCAGCTTTCCTGCGTCCATCAAGACGAGCCCGAACATCTCACGGGCGTGCAGGATCTCCTCATTCTCCGGGCCGAGCACCCGCTCGTCGGTGCGGATCAAGCTGCGGAATTCCTGTTCTGCTTCAGCAAATCTGCCCAGTGCTGACTTCGCATAGATGGCGTGCCTCTGGAAATGCAGAGTGTCAGGATCTTCCCGGCCCAGGACACGCTGCAGAGTCAGGAGCAGTGATGAGCTCCTGGCTTCCGCTGCGGCATCCGTGTGCCGGGCCAGCTCCATCCCCATCAGCGTCATTCTGGCCCGCAAAGTCTCCGGGGCCTCCGCTCCCAAAGCATCCCTGCGTGCCGCCACCAGTGCCTGCAGGGCCTTTTCCGCCGCGAGGTACTTGCCTGCGTCGCGCAGGGCCATGGCATCGGTATAGGCCTTCTGGCTGATGTCCGGCGCTGCGTCTGCTGCCGCCGCTTTGTTTTTTCCATCGCTATCCGCCGCAGATGCAGTGCCTGGGCCGAGGATGGCAAGCAGCAGAAGGCCAGAGAGGAGAAGCTTCATGGGAGAAGGGCTGGGTGAGTCTCCGAGAATAATAAATGGTCGAATGAACAGCAAGGTGAATTTGGCGGCGCTGCTGGTGGGCTGTGGGTGGCGGAGCCGCACTTGTCAGAAACCAGCAGGTGCTACTATGGCGAGGCTGGTCCAGCAGCGCCATGCAACGGGCCTGTGCTTCACCTGGGCCCTCCATCGTTTCGGCTTTGGTTGTTAAAAATGGAACTCGCCTTTCAATGCAGGCCCACGACCTTTGAACATCTGCTCAAAATCGGGTCCTATTTTACCGTTTTTGAATTTCAGCGCAGGGGGGGGCTAGCACATCCGCTGGAGCGGCTGGTATCGAGTAGCTATTAGGATTGACTGGTATTTGCTGTCCTGTTGCCGGGGGACGAAGTACACCCGAACCCGCTGGCATTGGAAAGGTTTGTGGTGGTGGCGATGGCGGTGGCTGGTAGGGCGGATCCTTTAAACTCGGCTGTGCCCTTGCAGAAGGAGGCGGCTGCGGTGTCAGGTTGGTGATTTCTGCCGCTCTGTGCGGGCTGATCTGGCCTTGCAGGTCACGCGGTGTGTTGTTCAGGTCCATCCGTCGCTTTTGCTCCTCCAGCTTTCTTTGCTCGTCCGCGCTCTTTGCGTAGGCGTCCAGCTTGGGGGCGGGCTTTATGTCCTCAGACGCGCGCATGTGGCTGCGATGGGCGTGTTTCAGGGGGAGCCTGCCCCAGGGGCTGCGG
>JAPLUN010000616.1 GCA_026397715.1 Verrucomicrobiota bacterium | reverse complement strand
GGGGCAGGATCTCGGAGATCTCGAAAGCATTGCTCTTGGTACGGATGGGTTTGAACGGGCCACGAATCTCGCTCGGCGCATCAGGCTTCATGTCCCAGAGATCCTGCTGGCTTGGGGCCCCGAGATTGAAGATCATGATGCAGGCCTTGTTGCTCTTTTTGGAGTCCACTTTGCCCTCCGCCTTCAATTTGGCGAAGCCGGGCATCGTCAGCCCGATGGCGCCGAGGGCGCCTGCCTGCAGGAAATCGCGGCGCGAAATGCCGTCGCAATTGGTGATGGAGCCTTGACCGGAGAACTTGAACATGGTGCGCGTGGGGGTTGAACTGCTTACTAATACGCAGTCCGAGACGGAAACTGAATGGATGATGCCACTTTAGAAGATGGGCCTTTCCGGCCCCCGGCCACCTTCGGAAGAAACATTCCAGCAAAGAAAGGGTTGTTCTTTCGTGCTGCACTCGTGCTAGTCTCCCATCCTCCCATTCTCATGAAAGCACTCTTCATCCTCCTCTCGTTGCTTCTGACGATTCCACTGCAAGCGCAAACCACCACTCCCAGTGGCCAGACACCTCAGCAGGACACCACAACGCAGGACGGTCTGTGGCAGGGGAAGTTCAAGGGGGGCAACTACATCGTACGTGCCAATCAAATCATCGCCCTTTCCAAACACGAGTACATCTCCGACGGCGTGGCCCGCGTGGTGGAGATCAACCTGACGCTCAACTCCGCCCAAATCGTGCGCTTTTACTTTCTGGAGCCTTACAAGCCGGATACTGGCAGCAACACGCTGGCCGCCGGGACTCAGGCCTTGGAAAAGGCGAAGGGACTTTTTGAGCAGGCGGCCGGACGCGTCTCACCCGATCTGGTCACCCCGAAAGTGGTGAAGAACTATCCGGTGTCCACCCACGCTCATACTGTCGAGTTTGTCCTCAAGGAGGAGGCCAGGCTTAATGCGCTGTATGGCAGTCTGGAGCGCTCGTTCCGTACGGGCCAAGGGCGCGCTTGGACAGAGTAAGGCAGAAAACTGGGCTGCGGGCTGAACGCCCGCAGCGATTCAGACGTTGAAGCGCCATTCGACGACGTCGCCGTCCCGCATGACGTATTCTTTGCCTTCGATGCGCCACTTGCCCTTTTCCTTGGCCTTCGCATTGGAGCCGAGTTCGACGAGGTCGTTGAAGTGGACGATTTCGCCGGCGATGAAGCCGCGTTCGAAGTCGCCGTGAATGACGCCAGCGGCCTGGGGAGCCTTCATGCCTTTGACTATGGTCCAGGCACGGGTTTCCTTCTCGCCGGTGGTCAGGTAGGTCTGCAGGCCGAGAAGGTCATAGACGCCCTTGATGAAAAGTGACACGCCGCTGTCCTCGACACCGATGTCATTGAGGTAAGCCTTTGCATCTTCAGCGGAAAGGTCGGTGAGCTCGCTTTCGATCGCGGCGCTGACGACGACCGCGCTGGCTTCATGCGCGTGCTTCACGTATTCGCGCACTTTGCCGACGAATGCATGAGCATCCGGGTTCTTCGTGGCCGTGGCCAGGTCGGATTCGGAGACATTGCAGGCGAAGATGCAGGGCTTCGAGCTGAGCAGGAAGAAGCTCTTGAGAAGCTTCCGCTCTTCTTCGGTGCATTCGAGCGTCACGGCGGGCTTTCCGGCGTCGAAGTGCGGGATCAGCCTTTCGCAGAGGGCGAGTTCGGCTTTCGCGTCTTTTTCGCCTCTTTTCGCATTCTTTTCGGCCTTGTCCTTGCGGCGCTGGATGGCGTCCATGTCGGCGAGAATGAGCTCGGTGTTGATGACTTCGATGTCACGCACGGGGTCAATCGTGCCGCTGACGTGAGTGATGTCGCCATCTTCAAAGCAGCGCACCACATGGACGATGGCGTCCACTTCGCGGATGTGGCTGAGGAACTTGTTGCCCAGACCTTCGCCCTGGCTCGCGCCTTTGACGAGACCGGCGATGTCCACGAATTCGATGGCGGCAGGCACCAGTTTCGAGGACCCGGAGAGCTTCGAAAGCACGGCGAGTCGCTCATCCGGCACGGTCACGACGCCGGTGTTCGGCTCGATGGTGCAGAATGGATAGTTGGCTGCCTCCGCCTTGCGGGTGCGGGTGACAGCGTTAAAAAGGGTGGATTTGCCAACGTTAGGAAGGCCTACAATACCGGCTCTGAGCATAAGGGCGGCGAGATTAGCGGTATGCCACGCCAGCGCAAGCCCGGTTCTGTGCTCATGACTGAAATCAAGGCGCGCTGGCCGGGGCAGCAGTGCCACCACCAGCCGCCTGGAAGGTGATCACACCGCCACTAACGTCAGTGGGCGTGAGCGTTGTGCCGATCGAGCTAGTGACAGTCAAATTGCCGCTGGTGAACTGCTGAGCCGCCGCACCTTGCAACACAAGAGAGCCGGCGGTGAGTGTGACCCCGGTGTTCTGCAGATTCTGCGCACTGACCGTGAGCGTGCCAGAACCGGCTTTGACCAACGAGGACGAGGCTACCGAGATTGCACTGGCATTGTTTGCCAGAGTCAGGCTGCCCTGATTGACGATCTGCTGCGTGGCGCCATTGGCTAGAACCAATTGCGGACTGGAACCGGAAACCGCGGTAGTCGAATTGGAAGTCACTGCCAGGAAGCGCTGCGTCTGGCCCTCAGCCCCTGATGCGATTGAACCATTCGTGGATATGACGCCCGCCGTGCCCGTGCTGGCGAGAAAAACATTGCTGCCGGAAACCTCGCCGGAAACCTTCATCAAATTGGATGCGGAGGAAGACAAGATGGTGGTGTTTTGCGCCTGCGATGCATTCCCACCAGACACGTTCATCGTGCTGCCGCTGGCATTGGAACTGTCGTCCGTTTTGCTGCTTGAGACGCTCATGCCGAAAATGCGTGTGAGCAGACCGGGGCTGGCGCTTTTCACCTCAGCCGTCTTGAGTTCGCTTGCGTTTGCAAGAGTGATCTTCTGAGTGCTGGCACCGTCGTTGGGCGCCAGCGTTAAAGTTGCACCAAGTGACTGGGCCTGCAGTGCCACTTCCTGACGAATTTCTGGGGCGGCGGGCAGAGGCTGCTTGAAGCTGGCGTTGTCCAGCAATGTGCTGGAATGCGTGAGGGTGTTGAGATTTACCTGCACGGTGTCACGCGTGCCTTCGGGCCGCTGCACAACCAAGTGGCCAGGGTTCAGGGCCATGTTCTGACCGCCCAGATCCCCCCGCACGCTGCCTTCGAGGCAAGTCATTTTGACCGAACCGTCCGGCAGGGCGGCCACGATGGCGGAGCCACGCACCGTGACATCCCCCTGCGGCGTGGTGACCTGAACCGCCGGACGACGCAGAAAACCATCTCCAGATGAGATCAGCACCACGCCTTTGGAGAGCGTAACATCTCCACGATCGCCGACCTGAGCTGATGTATTGGAGCCTAGCCGGACGACGCTGCCGCGTTGATCCACCGTGGCTTGAGCACGGGCATTGCTACCCGTGGTCACTTGATTGCCAATGGTTTGCACGTTGCCGCTGGAAATGGTGATGGAACCTGCGGTAAGAGCCGTGGTCTGCAGCACAGCGAATAGGGAAAGGATGGCTGAAGATAGTTTCATGGGAAACTCAGTATTTGATCAATTCGGATGGATGTTGCCAAAAAAGCCGTAGGCATGTCAATTCTGATGTCACCAAACTTGGGACAGCACCAGCCCGAGGCCGGTGTTGAGGGCCTTGTAATCGAAGGCGTTGACGTCGGAGTGGTTGAAGATGCCGCTGACGTAGATCTGCGCCGTCAGGTTGTTGGTAACCTGATAGCCCAGCCCTAGAAACAGCAGGTGATTGAGGTCATTCCGGCTGACCTGGACGTAGTCAAACCATGCGAACCGATACAAGGTCGTGAAGGCCAGCTTCGGTGTGATCTGCCACGCGGCCCCGGCCTGGGTGCTGAATTCGTGACGACGGAAGTCGGTGGGCCCTCCCCCAACACTCACGGCGGCATTGCCACCCAGCCAGACGCTGATATCGGGGCTGAGCAGCCAGCCTTTGCGCAGACCTGTCTCCAAGAAATGGTTTTCATAGAGCCTGTTGCCCCAGTTCCAAGGTGAAGTGAGGCGTTGATAGCGATACTGAGCCCAGACATTCAAACGGGAGATGCCACCCGCAAGCTCACCCCGCCCTTCGTGATACTGCGCGCCGATCTGGCTGCCGAAATCATCGAAATCGAGCTGTTGCAGGTTCGAATAGCGCCACAGCGAGTAGTAAGACATCGCCAGCAGGTTGATTTTGTCGGTCAGCTGAGGAAACCAAGCGCCACGCAGGCCCGTGCGGCCCACCCAGTCTGAACTTTCCGGGCCGGGGGCCAGAGCGGCATTGGAGGTGAAAAAACCGCTGGCTTCCAGCGCCATGAGAAACTGTTTGGGTTTCGAACGCACCAGTCCGCTGATGCTTTGCTGGCCAAATTCACGGTCGAGCAGGTTGATCTCCTCCTGACTGGCGGGGGAGACCGCCCTCTGATCACGCGTATCCCGTTTCGTGGTGCGCAGGGCTTCACGAATGGTCTGGTCCACCACGGCCCGATCCACGGCGGGGCTTTGCGCCATGGAGGAAATGGCACCAGCCAAACTGCAGCCAGCCACAATGAACAGCGCGATAAATGATTTGTTTAAAAACATGGGGGCGGGTTTTATGAATAAGCACCTATTTCGTCAAGCTGGAATCCACCACGTCGTGTGCATGCTTGCTCTTTCCGCCACATCGGCGAGACTCCGCGCCCTTTTTGCGGTCCCACCATGTCTTTTGAGCTTCTTGCCACCGATCCTTCGTCCCACGCCCGCCGCGGGAGGCTGACGACGCCCCATGGCGTGGTGGAGACACCGGTGTTCATGCCAGTGGGTACGCAAGGCACAGTGAAGGCCATGCACCCGGAAGAACTGCGGGCGCTGAACTCGCAAATCATCCTCGGCAATACCTACCACCTCTTTGTACGCCCCGGCATGGAGATCATGCAGGCAGCGGGCGGGTTGCATAAGTTCGCAAACTGGGACCGGCCCATTTTGACGGACAGCGGCGGCTTCCAAGTGTTCTCGCTGGCGAAGCTGCGCAAGATCAAAGAGGAGGGCTGCCACTTCCAAAACCACCTGGACGGCACGCCGATGTTCATCGGCCCGGAGACCTCGATGGAGATTCAGGCGACGCTGGGCTCGGACGTAGCGATGCTGTTTGATGAATGCACGCCCTACCCCTGCGAGGCCAAGGAGGCTGAAAAAAGCCTCGACCTGACCCTGCGCTGGGCCAAACGCTGCCGCACCTGGATTGACGAACATCGCCCGCAGACCGGCGGCGGGGCACAGCAGCACTTCGGGATCGTGCAGGGCAGTGTCTATAAAGAGCTGCGTGAAAAATCCGCCCGGGAGCTGGTGGCCATGGGTTTTGACGGCTATGCCATCGGCGGACTGAGCGTGGGCGAGCCGGAGGAGGACATGATGCGCATCGCCGAATGGGTGACGCCGCATCTACCAGCGAATCAGGCCCGCTATGCCATGGGGCTGGGCACGCCGCCGCAGGTGATCGAGTTGATCGCACGCGGGATCGATATGTTTGACTGTGTGCTGCCCACACGGCTGGCGCGAAATGGCGCCGCCTTCACCCATGAGGGGCTGATGAACCTGCGAAATGCGTGCTACGCGAAGGATTTCCGCCCCATTTCCGAAGACACCCATCCGCTCTGCCAGGGCTTTTCACGGGCGTACATCCGCCATTTGGTGCAGGCACAGGAGATTCTGGGTTTGCGGTTGATTTCTCTTCATAACCTGCATTTCTACGCGTCCCTCACGTCCAGGGCACGTCAAGCGATCGATCAGGGTTGTTTCGCCGAGTTCCGGGCTGAGGTCGTCGCGAAATATAAGTCCACCACCGCAGCTCCCGAATCATGATCTCTATCTCTCTAGAAAACACCCTTCTTCTGGCCCAGGCCGCACCTGCTGGAGCCCAAGGCGGCCTCCTCGGCAGCCCGATGATGCTGCCGATCCTCATGATCGTGGTGATGTATTTCGTCATCTTCCGCCCGCAGCAGAAGCGCATGAAGGAGCACCAGAAGCTGATCGCCAGCGTCGGCGTGAGCGACCATGTTGTCATGGAGAGCGGCGTGCACGGCATCATCACCAGCGTGAAAGACCGCACTGTGATGGTCAAGATCGCCGACAACGTCAAAGTCGAGTTCGAGCGCGTCAAGATCGCCGCCGTGACGAAAAAGTCCGACGTCGTTGAAGCGACCGAAGCATAAGCGGCCCTTTTGATTTTCCTAACCTACCTGCCAACCTGTCCATGAATCCCTTCGCCACCTTCCTTGTCGGTGCTTCCCTTCTACTGATGCTGCTCCTCTATGTCGGCACCGCCGTACATACGACCAAGCGCCGCGTGGGCACGCTCCTGATCATTCTCACCGCCTTCGCGGCCATCTATACGATCGAGGCGATGAAGCTCCAGCTGGGCATCGACCTTCAGGGCGGCAGCGAGTTCATCGTTCAGCTTGCTCCAGGCAAGAATGACGACGGCACTCCCAAAGCAGTGACCAGCAGCGATGTGCAGCAGGCGATCGCGATCCTTGAACGGCGTCTCAATCCTGATGCCTCGAAGGATCTCTCCCTGCAGCCCGAAGGCGCTGACCGGATCGTGATTCAGATGCCCGGCATCACCGAAGAGGAGATCAAAGAGGTGCGGAAAACCATTCAGACCGTGGCCCACCTCGAGTTCCGCCGGGTGCATCCTGACAGCCAGGCCAAGCTGGAACAGATCAAGGCGCGTGGCGGCATCAAGGAGCCCGGCTGGATCGAAATGTCCTACACTCCGACCACCGCCAAGGATGGCACGGTCATCAACAGGTCCGAGCTCGTTCGCGATTCGGCGGACATCGAAGGCAAGTACGTCTCCAAGGCTTTCCGCACGGTCGACGCCGAGGGCAACAAAGTTTCGCTGCAGTTCGACAGTGCCGGAGCCAAGCTTTTTGATGAACTGGCAGCCGTGCATTATCAGAAAGAAATGGCCATCATTGTGGACGGTCAGATTCACTCCGCACCCCGGCTGCAGGCCAAGCAATACGGCGGCAGGGCGGAAATCTCCGGTGGCGGCGGCAAGGGCTTTTCCCAACAGGAGGCCGACACTCTGGCCACCCTGCTGAGCAACCCATTGCAGAACCCGATGCTGATCCTGTCCGAGAGCTCGGTGTCGTCGGCCTACGGCCAGTCCTCCATTGATCAGGGCAAGTGGATCGGCGTCGCCGCGCTGCTCATCACCACCTGCTTCATGATGTTCATCTACCGTCTCGCCGGTATTGTAGCGATTGTCGGCCTGGTCATCAACATCGCGATCCTGTTCGGTGCGATGGCCTTGTTTGGCTTCACTTCGCCGCCGCGCTGGAAGCCGCTTATGATAAGGCCTTTTCCGCCATTGCCGACTCCAACATCACGACGCTAATCTCAGCCCTGATTTTGTTCCTCATCTCGGGCGGTCTGGTCAAAGGCTTCGCTGTCACGCTCATGATCGGTCTGATCTCCTCGATGATTGGCGCGCTGATCGTCACCCGCGTGATCTTCATGTGGGTGGTGGACAAGAACATCCTCAAGAAGATTCACACCACGAAGATCATCCCGGACAAGGTTTTCGACATCCTGTCTTCGGCCCCCAAGTTCATCATCGCCTCACTCGTCGTCACCGCGATCTCGTTTGGCACGCTGGCTTACAAGGGCAGTGCAGGTTTCGGGATCGACTTCCGTGGTGGCAGCCGCGTGGATGTGACGCTGGCCAAGGGCAAAGACATCTCCGACACCGATTTCGAAGCCCTTTTCAAAGGACTCAAGCAGGATGACGGCAAACCCCTCGGCAGCTACTATATCCAGCGCAAGAGCGCGGGCGGGACAGAAAACCTGAGCATCCGCTGCGAAGAGAACAGCGGAGCGGTGATCCAGCATGCGATCACCGGCAAATGGAACAAAGACACCGTCGCCGGCACCAGCATCGCTACGGTGGGCTCCGTGATCGGCTCCGAACTCGCCAAGCAATCCATGTGGGCCATGTTCGCCGCTCTGATCGCGATCTTCTTGTATTTGCTGATGCGCTACGAGTTTGCCTTCGCCGTCGGTGCCATCGTCGCCCTGTTCCATGACGTGCTCATGGTGCCCGGCCTGTGCGTGTTGTTTGGGCAGGAGCTCAGCATCATCCACGTGGGCGCGCTGCTCACCATCGCCGGTTACTCCATCAATGACACCATCGTGGTGTTTGACCGTATTCGTGAAACCATTCAGAAGGGCACCGGCGGCAGCATGCGCGACATGATGAACGAGGCCATCTGCAAGACCCTCTCCCGTACGCTCCTCACCGGCCCAACAGCTCTGGCGCCAATGATCGTGCTGCTTTTCCTCGGCAATCCTGCCATGCTTGAGTTCGCCATGCCGATCACCATCGGTGTGCTGCTCGGCACCTACTCCTCCATCTTCATCGCCTCCCCGCTGGTGCTGTGGTATGCGAAGAAAACCGGCACCAGCCTCAAGCATCAGGTGCTGGATGCACAGATCGAGCAGCTCAAAGCCCAGCAGGCCATCGCCGCTGCAGCAGTTGCGAGCGGCAAGAAGTAATCGGAATTCGAAAGGCCTTCGTTTCGATTACTTTCAATCTCCATGGCAAGGCAGGCGTTTTGCGCCTGCCTTGCCGAAGGAGGTGAATCGAGAACACCGGTCTCTTATCGGTCCTGAAGAATAAGCCCAAGGGGCAAAGGCCGCCTGGAGACATGGAGAGATCCAGTTCTCTTCTTCCTTGTCGTTGAGCTTAAGGCCTTCTTCACGTGAACCTAGAATGGCGCGCGTTTGGCATTGCAGCACATGGCTGTCAGAACAGGGATCATCCTTGTTCATTGCTTCCGAGCGGGGGGCAAGATGATCCCCCTCCTATTGGCAGCGATGCTCTGGCATCCACTCGAGCAAGTTTTTCGACAGGCTGCCAAGCACAAAAAAGGGCGGCATTGCTGCCGCCCTCTCTTGTTTGTTGAGCTTGTCGTTTGCTTAGTTGTTCGCTGGCGGCGCTGGGTTGGCCGGCTCCGCAGGTTTCACTTCGAGGGGCGGTGAAGCGGGTGTGCCGGGAGGGGCTCCGAGCGGAGGAGTTGTGCCGGGAGGCGTCGTGCCCGCAGGCGGTGTGGTCACTCCGCCCTTGGGACCGTTGGGATCATCAGGAGCCAGCGTCGTGGCGGCCGTGGCTGCGGCGGCGGCCTCAGCGGCTTTCTTCTTCGAAGCTGCGAGCTTAGCGGAGTTTGCCTTCGCCTTTTCAGCAGATTGTTTGAGGTAGGTCTGATAGTCAGGCCCGTTGCCCTTGATCGTGACCGGTGTGCCGACCGCGGTGTGTTCGAACAGAATCGGTGCCATCTTGGAAGGGAGGCGGATGCAACCATGCGAGGCACGGCGCCCGGGCTTTGGAATGGGCCCGATGTGCATGCCGACACCGTCGCCGGTGAGGCGCATGAAGTAGGTCATCTTGGCTGCTTCAAAGCGGCCGCCTTCGGGCAGCAGATCGCGGCCCTGCTTGAAGTCCGAGTTCACGAGCTTGCCGCTCTTGTCGAAGCCTTTGCCGTAGAGATTGGAAACTTTGTCCTTCACCTTTTCAAGGATCTTGAAGTCGCCTGTGGGCGTGGGGAAGCTGGGGATGCCGCTGGCAAAGTAGGTCCAGCCGACGACGTCTTTGCCGTTGTACAACATGGCACGCTGCACATCCACATTGATGACCATGCTTGTGATGGGCTTGCTGCCACCGGTCCATTCACCGGGGTACTTCCAAACTTCCTTCACTGGCTCCGGCGGTGGTGCGGGCTTTTTACGGGACGACTGGCAGGAAGCAGCCAGCAGCATGATGCCAAGCACGAATGCGGCACGCAGCGGAGGAAGGGAGTTTTTCAATTTCACGGTTTTTGATCCTAAGGGAACTGCTTCCCGCGCTCAAGTACCAGCGGAAACAATATTTTCAGGAAAGATCGAACACTTCTGCAGGACGTGAAATGAGCAGGTCCGCACCGCACTCGAGCAGCTCTGCCTCGCTGCGAAAGCCCCAGCGCACTCCCACGGCGCGCATGCCGCTGTTCTTTGCAAACTGCATGTCGATGCCGGAATCTCCGACGTAGGCCATTTCATGGGTCTGCAAGCCAAGGAAGGCCGCCATCTCGTGTGCGCCGGCGGCATCGGGCTTGCGCGGGACTTCGGCGCGCTGGCCCAGGATGTGATCAAATACCGACGAACCGAAAAAATGCTCGGTCATTGGCACGGTGAAACGATGCGCTTTGTTTGAAATCACTCCCAGTTTCAAGCCTCGGCGCTGCAGTTCCGCGAGCATCTCCACGATGCCTTCGTAGGGCCGGGTCTGCGCCTGCCAGAGCAGATCGTACTGCGCCCGATATTCCTCGACGCAGACTTTGATCAGCTCTTCGCTGCGCACCGCCTGGGGCAGTGCCCGCTCGACGAGTTTTTCCATGCCGTCTCCCACCATCTGCTTGAACACTTCTTTCTCGCAGCGCGGATACCCCCGGGCATCGAGCATCCGGTTGATCGACTCGGCGATGTCTGCGAGCGAGTCAATCAGGGTGCCATCGAGGTCGAAAATGAAGGCTTTGAGGGTGGGCATGATTCCTTCATGCCGCGAAATGTCGCTGCGATCAACTTGCCAGAGCGCGCAATGCAGCGAAAAACTCTCATGCTCACTGACTACCACACGCACACGCCGCTTTGCCTGCATGCCGAGGGGAATCCCGTCGATTACGCACGGCATGCGCAGAGCATCGGCCTCGCGGAGATCGGTCTGTCTGACCACAACCCGATGCCGGAGAAGTATGACGACTGGCGCATGCTGCGCTCCGACCTGCCGCGCTACTTTGAACTGGTGGAAGAAGCGCGTGCGGCGCTGCCGGGGTTCCTCGTCCGTCTGGCGCTGGAATGCGACCACATTGAAGGGTATCAAAAGTGGATCGATGAGACTGCGGGCATGGCCGACTGGGATTACCTCATCGGCAGTGTGCATTACATTCATGATGGCATTGCGGTGGATGATCCGAAGCATGTCTCGCGCTGGAAGACGGCGTCGGACATCGAACACATGTGGGTCATGTACTGGAAGCTCTATGAGCAGATGATCCGCACGAAGCAGTTCGATTTCCATGCGCACCCCGACCTGGCCAAACGCTTCGGACTGCGGCCTGCGGGTGATCTGCGGCCCTATTACGAGCCGGTGATCCAGGCGCTCGTGGACACCAGCGGCATCCTCGAAGTCAGCACCGCCGGCCTGCGCAAAGACGTGCGGGAGATCTATCCCGCGCGCGAGATGCTGGAGATGGCGTTTGCAGCGAAGGTGCCCATCGTGATCAATTCAGACGCGCATCTGCCCACGGATGTGGGTGTGGATTTCAACAAGGCGCTCGATCTGGTGCGGAGCGTCGGGTACACGACGACCGTGCGGTTTGAGAAACGTCAGAGGAAGGTGGTACCACTGCCGGAGGCATGGCCGCTATGATCTGGCAGGCACGACAGCACCGCATCGAGTTTCCCCGCCGCCCGCTGGTGATGGGGATCGTGAACATCAATGACGACTCTTTCTGCGGCGACGGCACGCTGGATCCCGGCCAGGCGCTGGCGCAGGCGAAGCAGCAGCTTCAGGATGGTGCGGATATCATCGACATCGGCGCGGAGAGCGCACGGACCAACCGCGAAGCGATCAGCGTGTCCGAGGAGATCGACCGTCTGCTGCCTTTCCTCGAAAAGTGGCCGGAGCTTAGCTCGCGCTTTCATGCGCCGCTGCTTTCCATCAACACCTGGCGCAGCGACGTCATCGCCGAAGTGCTGCCACATGGCGGTGACCTCATTAATGACATCAGCGGCCTGCCGGATGCTTTCAATGCCAAGCTCTGCGCGGAGCACAACGCCGGACTGCTCATCATGCACAGCG
>JAPLUN010000135.1 GCA_026397715.1 Verrucomicrobiota bacterium | reverse complement strand
TTCAGCGCCTCCATGCCGCCGGGGTAGTAGGCGTATTCGTGGAAGGGCATGATGGGGTAGCCGTAGTCGTTGGCCTCCTGAATGAAGGTCTCGCCTTCGCCGGTGATGACGAGGCCCCAGATGTTGTTCGGACCGACGCTGGTCATTTCAAAATCGCTGCCATCGGGGCGGAAGCGGGCCATGCCGCACTTGGGATACTCAACGACGACATCGCTGCCGGGCTTGTGCACCTTGCTGTTGTTGAAGAGGCCCTGCGCCATCCAGATCCAGCCGCCGGGGGCACGGGTGAACTGATGTGGAAACAGGTGCGAGTCCTGTACTCCGAAGCCCGTGAGGATGACATCGAAATTGTCGGCTTTGCCATCGCCGTTGGTGTCTTTGTAGAGTTTGAGATCATGGCCATGCTGCACGTAGCAGGTGTCGCCATTGCCCCAAGGCAGCATGCCGGTCGGGATGGCGAGGCCGTCGGCAAAGACGGTGGGGTTGGTAAGTCCACCCGCGGGAATCGGCCCATTCACCGACTCCCGCGGATAGACGACCACCTTGTCCTTGCCATGGGCCGCATACACCGCCTCAGCGGCGGCGGGGTTTTCGTTCGCATCCACCGGATATTCCAGCGCCGTCTGCGTCCACATTCGCCCTCGCTGGTCAAAGTAAACACTGACGAATTTGCCGAGACCTTCGCTTTCCTTGACGACCAGTTCGATCTCATAGCCCTCAGGTACATGGAACTTTTTCAACTGCTCCTCTGCGGTCAAGGCGGTGCCCTGGACGTTGTTGTAGCTGATGTCACGCTTTGGTGCGGGGGCAGCATCAGCCTGCGGCTTCGGCGGCGGGGCGACGAGCTTGCGGGCGGCATCCACGCCACCTAGTGATTCCCAGGTAGGAGCGCCGGATGTGGGTGGCAGTTCTTCAATCGTCACGTCCTTGACCTGCACAAGGAGGCCATCCAGCGCGATGTTCTTGTCCGTCTCAGTGTAGTCGATGCAAAGAACACCATTGATCCATGTCTGAATGCGCGCTCCTTCAGCGCGGATGCGGTATTCGTTCCAGCCGAAGACATCGATGGCTTTGTCCAGCGCGGCCTGCTGCTCCGGTGTAGGAGCCCAGACGACCTTGTTGCGACGAAACTCGTCGTAGATTTTGCCAAACCAGCCCGCGCCGCAATCGACCTGATAGCCGGTCATGTGCGCACCGCCGGGGACGCGCAGGCTGCGAATCTGGATGCCGCTGTTGAGCATGCCGGTCTTCGGATCACCGCTGACCTTGATCTTGAGCTTAAGCTCAAAGTTCTGATAATTCTTCTTCGAGCAGATGAAGTGGTTCTCTTTGATCTTCTCCGTCGTGGAGCCGCCGGTGATCATGCCGTCTTCGACTCGCCAGATCTTGGGATCATAGTCCCAGCCGTCGAGCGACTTGCCGTCAAAGAGGGAAATCGGCTCCGCGTGGAGAGCGGTGGTGAGGAGGAGCAAAGAGAGCAGGTGCTTCATAGGTTGGAATAACGGGTTGGATATACGCAGGCTAACAGGATGACATGCACGGTGTCATGCCTGAAATGCACCTGTACGTGACATCGTCAGGCTTCCGCGATTAAATAGGGCATGAACCACGAACTCACCGAAACCACCCTCGACGGTCCGCGCACGCGGCGCTGGGTGGTGGAGGCCCGCGAGTGCGTGGAGATGACGACGCACCGCATCGCACGTTTTGGCCTTGATGAGGCGCTGCCTCCCTACCGGCGCGTGCGCATGAGTCCGACGGGCAGTTTTGTTCTCGCGTGTGTGAGTGGTGAAGGTTCCATCTTGCTTGACGGCCGCTGGCAGCGAGTAAAGCCGGGCATGGTATGTCTGGCGCCGCCACGCGTACTGAATGCCTTTGAAGCCAAAGGGCGTGAGCGCTGGTGTTTCGCGTGGATTCGCTATGACGAGCCTAGTTTCGTCACGCCCGTAGTCGGCGCAGCTTCACCCGTGATGCCCACGGCCCATGCAGATGAAATTGCGCGCATCATCCATGGCGTACGCGCCGAATGGGAAGGTGAGCGCGAGCCACGAATCCTGCACCACTGGCTGGAGCTGCTGCATGCCACCATCCGGCGCATCGCCCAGCCCTGGCGCAGTCGCGAACCACGCGTGGCCAAACTGTGGGCGGATGTGGAAAAGGACCTCATGCGTGATTGGACACTCGCCGAACTGGCGCATCGCAGTCACTGCAGCCCCGAGCACCTGCGCCGCCTTTGTATGAAGGAACTGGGCCGCAGCCCCATGCAGCATCTCACCTGCCTGCGCATGGAGCAGGCACGCCGCTTCCTCGAAGCCGGAAATGACAAGCTCGAAGTCGTGGCCGCAAACGTCGGCTATGCGAATGCCGCGATCTTCTCCCGCGTGTTCAAGCGCTGGGTCGGCGTGGCTCCGGGGGAATATCGCGGGCGGGTGTGACGAATGAACTTCAATCCAAACATCATTCCGGTTCCGGCATCAGCGTCTGATGAACGTTCTGTCAGCAGTTAAGCAAGGTCCGACCTGATGCAACAGCGGGCACTCCTTCGCGCAGTCTGGAAAATCGTGTTATGTAGTCCCGGCTTTAGCCGGTTCTGGCGGTCTATGACTTGCCCATTCATTGTCTCAGCTACTCCAGACTCCGGTTAGAGCCTGTTATTAACTTTAGCCGAATAGAGAAGAGAGCATGAGGGTTGCGAAGGCCAGCCAGTGCATGCCAGTCAGAGTCGAAGCCAGACGCTCGTAGTCCCTTGAGAGGCGCTTGAAGCGCGCCGCCCAGCCAAAGCTGCGTTCCACCACCCAGCGCTTGGGCAGCAGCACAAAGCCCTTCTTGGCCTCCGAGAGTTTGACCA
>JAPLUN010000478.1 GCA_026397715.1 Verrucomicrobiota bacterium | reverse complement strand
AGTATCATGAGGTGCCGATTCGATAGTGAATGGGCGAATTTTTGCTCAAAAGAGTGAATTCCAGGCTGGACGTGCCACTGCTTTTGTCATTACTCTTCCTCTCCCCCCAAAATTCATGCGTTTGATGTCAAAAATCCTGTGGTTCCTAGCCTTTTTGGTGGCCACATTCTGCTGGATGGTGCTCTTCGAGCACGGTTTCAGTGTGGAAAGCTTCACCCGAGGGGTGAGCGAGGAGTTGAAGGAGATGACGGCGAAGGTGACGGGGGGGACGGCGGTTGAAGCGCCTACGGTGGAACCTGTTGTGGCGCCTGAAGCTCCCGCGGCCAAGAAGCCTGGGGCTTGACCTGGACCAATCCAATTTCATTTTATCCAAACCAACTGATCTTAATCATCCTCATTCATCTGCTATGATCGTCCAAGAATCCGAACTCGAACCGAAATTTCAAAACCTCTGGAAGAAGGCGATGCTGTCGTTTGAGCAGCGCAACTGGGATTACGTGGTGAGTCTGACCTTGCCGATTGTGAAGGCGGTGCCGGGGTTTTTGGATGGTCGTCGTTTGTTGCGGCGGGCGGAGGGGGAGAAAGCGAAGGCTGGGACGAAGAAGATGTTCAGCTTTGGCGGCGGTGGTGGGGGTTTGTTTAAGGGCGGTGGCAAGAAGGAGCCTTTGGATCAGATAGCGGATTTGGAGGAGAACGTGTTTCAGAATGATCCGTTCAGTTTGAATGGGAATTCGCAGCTGTATGCCGACGAACACGAAGAACATGTACAAGCTGGCTGAGCACTACATGTCGCACGACAATCCGGAGAAGGCGGGGGACACGTATCGGGCGATTCTGAAGACGGATCCGCGGGACATGAATGCGATCAAAGGAGAGAAGGATGCGGCAGCGAGGATGTCGATCAGTCGTCAGGGGTGGGGTTCGGATGGGGATTTCCGCAAGTCGATGAAGAATGCGGATGAAGCGGCGGAGCTTGAGATGATGAACAAGCAGGGGATGACGCAGGAGCAAATGGAGGCACTGCTGGCGAAGACGATCGAGCAATACAACGCGGATCAGACGAACATCAATACGGTGAAGCGGATGGCGGATCTGTATGAGAAAATGGGGCAATTGGAGAGCGCGCAAATGTTTTATGATTACGCGCTGACGTTGAACCCAGGGGACGTGGCGCTGCAACGGAAGACGGAGTTGCTGCGGGATGTGGTGAAGGATCGTGAGATTGAGCGGATGGAGGCTGAGATTGAGGCGGATCCCAATGCGCCGGACATCGAGGAGAAGCGGGCGCGGATTGCCGAGATTCGGATGGAGCGTAGCGCGGTGGTGATCAATGAATCGAAGGCACGGGTGGATCGGAATCCGACGGACAAGCAATTGCGCTATGACTTGGGCCAGGCGTATTTCAATGCGGGGATGTATACGGAGGCGATTCCGGAATTGCAGCAGGCGAAGTCGAATCCGCACATTCGGACGAAGGCGATGTTGATGTTGGGGCGCTGCTTTGAGCGGAAGAACATGAACGACTTGGCGAAGAGTTCGTTTGCGGATGCGCTGAAGGAATTGGCGATCATGGATGCGACCAAGAAAGAGGTGCTCTACGAACTGGCGATGGTGTGTGAGAAGCTGAGTGACCGCGAGGGTTACCTCGAAGCGTTGAAGGAGATCTACAACGCGGATTATGGGTATCGTGACGTGGCGACGCGGGTGGAGAGTTCGTACGCTTGAGTTTGAGCTGAATGGATTTGAAACGCGAAGAGGCGGATGGGTGACCATCCGCCTCTTTTTTGATCAGATCGATTCTTGAAGGGCTCGACTACTGGAG
>JAPLUN010000265.1 GCA_026397715.1 Verrucomicrobiota bacterium | reverse complement strand
ACCTGCACTCTTCTTACCAATAAATGTGCACAAAGGGAAATGAGTGCCTAGATGTCCTGCCGGCCGCCCCGTCGGCCTGTGTGCCACAATTTTATACAATGATCTGGCCACTGGCACGTTGTGTCAGGTATTGTCGCATTTCCGACCCACCACCACCCTGCTTTCGCCATGACTCGCCGCCTTCTGATTGCATGCTCAGTCCTCGTTCTGCCACTGTCCAGCCTGCCTGCGGCTCCTGAGGGCAAACCCGAGCCCAAACCGGCTCCAGCAAAACCGGAGCCCAAGCCGGAACCTAAACCCGAGCCAAAGCCGGGGCCCAAACCTGAGCCCACGAAGCCAGAGCCTGCCAAACCCGCGCCAGCGCCAACTCCCCCGGCACCCTCCAATCCCCCCGCCACTCCGGCGCCCACTCAACCTGCACATCCTCAGCAAACCGTCTCCCTGACCAAGAGCGACGACAACAAGCCCAAGCGCAAAACCGTCGCTGAATTCACCAAGGGCTTCAAACGCGTCGACGGGCTCTTCCGGATCTATCTGGATGCGGAACGCGGCAACCCCTGGATGTTTGTAGCGAAGAATCAGGTCGGCCCTGAGTTCATCTACTTCAACCACAGCGTGGATGGTCCCGTGGCTTCCGGCCACAACCGAGGTCGTTATGGCGACTCGCTGGTCTTCACGGTCCACAAGATTTTTGACCGCATCGAACTCGTCGAGCAAAACACCAAGCTTTACTTCGATCCGCAAAGCGCTCTGGCCAAAGCCCAGGCGGCCAACACCAGCAGCGCCATCTTGACCAGCGAAATCATCATGGCCGAGGACGATGAAGGCTATCTCATTTCCTGCACCAACCTGTTCCTGCGCGAAAACCTCACCCAGGTGAAGTTCAGCAACATGGGCGGGGACAGAGCCGTGCTGGGCAAGCTGTCGGAAGCCAAGTCCAAGATCCTGCGCGTCAACGGCTACCTCAAAAACACCGCCATCACGGCGGAGTACGTTTTTGAAAACCCCAGCCCCACCTGGGAAACCGCCGCCGATGTGGCCAATCCGCGCTACATCACCGTCAAGGTGCAGCACACGCTCATCGCCATGCCGGAGAGCGACTACAAGCCACGCCTCGATGACCCGCGCCTCGGCTACTTCACCCATCAGATCACGGACATGACGAGCACGGACGTGGCTCCGTATCGTGACGTCATCCACCGCTGGCGTCTGGTGAAGCAGAAGCCCGGCACCGCGCTGAGCGAGCCCGTGGAGCCAATCGTGTTCTGGATCGAAAACACCACGCCCGTTGAATTTCGCGACACCATCCGCACCGCTGTGCTGAAGTGGAATGAAGCCTTCGAAACCGCCGGATTCAAAGACGCCGTCGTCGTCAAACAGCAGCCCGATGATGCGAAGTGGAATGCGGATGACATCGAGCACAACGTGCTGCGCTGGACCAGCAGTGTGGCTCCGCCCTTCGGCGGCTACGGCCCCAGCTTTGCGAATCCGCGCACGGGTGAAATCCTCGGTGCGGACATCATGCTGGAGTACAGCTTTATCACCAAGCGCCTGCTCACCAAGAAGCTCTTCGCCGATCTGGGTACGGAAGCCGAAGCTGAAGGCCAGACTAAAGCTTTCAACCCGCACGCCTGCGAGGCCTGCGGCTCCGCACGCAACGGCCTGCTGTTTGGCCAGACCATGCTGCGCCTGCAAAAGAGCGACCGCGTGGAGATGGACCGCCTCATCAAAGAATCGCTCTACTACCTGTGCCTGCATGAGGTCGGACACACGCTCGGCCTGAACCACAATTTCCGTGGCAGCCAGCTTCACAGCCTCAAGGACATCCACAATGGGGAACTCACTGAAAAGACCGGCCTTACCGGCTCTGTCATGGACTACCCGCCCATCAACATCGCGCCCAAAGGTGTGAAGCAGGGCCAGTACTTCACCACCAAGCCCGGCCCCTATGACCATTGGGTGATCAATTACGGCTACAGCGAATCCTTGGAAGATCCCATCGAAGATGCGAAGCGCCTTGAAGCCATCGCCGCTCTCTCTCACAAGCCGGAGCTGGCCTTTGCCAACGACGCCGATGACATGCGCTCCCCGGGCAAGGCCATCGATCCACGCGCCATGCTCTACGACATGAGCAGCGATGCCATCAGCTACGGCGAGCAGCGCTGTGAAATCGTCCGCGTTGAACTCGCCAACATCCTCAAAGATGTATCGGATCCCGGCAAGAGCTGGCAGGAAGTCGCTAAGGCTTTTGCCTCTCTGACGAAAGAAGCCAGCGGCTCGCTCAATGCCATCTCACGTTACGTCGGTGGTGTCTATGTGGAGCGTGCCGTGCAGGGCCAGGCTCCCGGAGCCGTGCCATTCAAACCCGTGGAGGCTGACAAACAACGCCAGGCTCTCGCCGTGCTGGCGAAGTACGCCTTTGCGCCGGATGCGCTCGCCGCACCGCCTGAACTCTACGCCCACCTCCAGCTGCAGCGCCGTGGCTTTGACCATCGTGACGAAGGCGAGGACCCCAAGCTCCATGAGCGCGTCTTCCAGATCCAGCGCACCTTGCTCGACCAGCTCCTGCATTCCCACACGCTGGAGCGCATCGAAGACTCCGCGCTCTATGGCAATCAGCTCGGCCTGGAAGAAGTCATGAACACCCTCACCACCGCCATCTGCACCGGTGATGATCCTGCCAAACCGGTGAGCACCATGCGCCAGAATCTGCAGCTCGACTACCTCACCCGCCTGCTCAGCATCGCCCACAGCGGGAATCATTACCCTGCCGTGCAGAGCGTCGCGCTGCTGCAGCTCGAACGCATCAAAGGCCTCACCTACGCCAATTCCCCGGCGCATCAGCTTGCGATCAAGTACCGGATTCGTCGTGGGCTGGATGAGAAGTGAATCGAGCTCCAGACTTGATTGCCACAGGGAGCAACGCAGCCACGCCAGAACACGAAGCAGCCTTGCATGAGCCCGCCTGCCAAAATGATGTTGCTGATCTCCGTCAACATCTTCTATTTTGCAGCCCACTGCTTCGCAGAAGAGCCGAAGGAATGCCTGCCTAGATCGGTCAAAATCATCCTCTTTGTCCCTGCAGATCTCGCCGTTCCAGAAGGTGCCCGGCATCGAATCACGCAAATCGCAGATGCCGCCGATGCCTTTTTATTCAGCGGCATGAATCGACATGGTTACCCACCAGGAGTGAAAACATTGTTCGAGCGTGACGGCAATGGGCAGGTCGAACTGCTTCAGGTTCGGGGCAAAGACACTGCAGCCAGCGGTCAGTATTCCCAACCGAGCTGCCTCAGCAATGTGATCAACAAAGCAGGGGCGCAATACAAAGTGTCGAAAGCAAGCCATGTCTGGTGGGTCTTTATGTACCTGGGCGACCGGCCCATCCGCTTTGAAAACTGGATGGGACAAGGCAACCCCCGTGATGGAGGCGCGGCCATCATCAATTACGACACTGTTCCTGGAGAGATTCGTCCCGACCTGCAACTGACTGAGGGGTTTAATTTTGAATACAAGCTCAAGTCAACGATTCATGAACTAGCCCATGGTTTCGGCCTTCCCCATATGGGCCCTGATCCAACGCTCAACATGGGAAACTCGCTCATGGGTCCCAATCCACCTGGATATGCCATGCGTCATGGTCCAAAAGCCGATCACGTGTATCTGGCCGCCGCTGAAGCAGCCATGCTGTGGAGACATCCGATGTTCACGGGGAAGGCAATGGAACACTTTGAACCTTGGGAAGTGAAACTGACCGACTACAAGGCCAGCTTCGACTCGAAAGCCGACACAGTGACGGTCACCGGCAGACTCGTCACCCAACAACCCGCCCATAGCGTGGTGCTGATTGATGACCGGGGAGACAAAAACCCGGACGCAGAATACTGGAGCCGGAGCTATGCGGCTCGCATCGCGCCTGATGGCAGCTTTCAAATCAAGATCAACGATCCAGCCAGGATGAACGGACAATACCGAATCTTGTTCTGCTTTGAGAATGGCATCGTAAGCGGTGACGGCAAGAAATTCGGTTTCACTGACCGTGGCGACATTCGCAAAACCTACCGGTTTCAAGATGGTCTGTTTCAGTTCCCAGAATGACCTCATTCTGTCATGTCGTTTGCATCGATCCATTCAAGACTGGCGCATCTGTCAGCGTACACTCCCGCATGAAATCCCTCACCGCTCTCCTCTGTCTCCTCGCCACCGCCTCCCATGCGGCGTTTTCAGACGGCTGGGTGCTGTGGTCCCCGCGTGATGAGGCGAAGCCTGCTGCGGAGGTCAGTCAGGCTGGCGGACATGATGGCAAAGGGGCGCTGGTTCTTGAAACCGGTGCGGGCGAACAATGGATCGGCTGCTGGACGAACACGCTGCCGGTCGAAGGCGGTCAGCATTATCAGTTCAGCGCGTGGAAAAAAGCCAGCGCCATGCCCACCGTGCGCCGCAGCGTGTATGCGCGCATCCTTTGGCAGGATGAAAATGGCAAGCCCGTCAGCTGGGAGGAGCCTGCGAAGCAAGGCTACGCGAAGGGCACCGTCCCTCGTGCCGAGCCTGAGTACCCGCATGTGCCGGATGGTGAAGCAGGCCAGTGGATTCATTGCGAGAGCACCCTGCGTGCTCCGGTGAAGGCGAAGCAGGCGAAGATTGAGCTCTACCTCCAGTGGGCGGCGAATGCGCGTGTGGAGTGGAGTGATGTCGCTCTCGCTGCGGTGCCCGCCCCTGCCCCGCGCAAGGCACGCCTCGCCACGATTCACCTTCAGCCGAAGGACGGCAAGAACCCTGCTGACAAGCCACCGCAGTATGCATCGCTCATCACCGAGGCCGCCAAGCAGAAGGCCGACCTTGTGGTGCTCGGCGAGACGCTCACTTACTATGGCACCGGCAAGACGATGGCCGATTGCGCCGAGACGGTGCCCGGTCCCAGCACGGAGTACTTCGGCAAGCTGGCAAAGGAGCACAATCTCTACATCGTCGCCGGACTCGTGGAACGTGATGGCAAGACGCTGTACAATACTTCCGCGCTGCTTGGCCCGGATGGCACGTTGGTGGGCAAGTATCGCAAAGTAACTCTGCCGCGTGGGGAGATTGAGTCGGGCATCACGCCCGGAAATGATTACCCGGTGTTTGATACCCGTTTTGGCAAAGTGGGCATGATGGTCTGCTACGATGGCTTCTTCCCAGAGGTCGCGCGCGCGCTCACGATCAAGGGAGCCGAAGTCATCGCCTGGCCGGTGTGGGGCTGCAATCCCATGCTGGCCGCTGCACGCGCTTGCGAAAACCATGTCTACATCGTCAGCAGCACCTACACGGACGCCACCAAGAACCAGTGGATGATCTCCGGCATCTTTGACCACTATGGCGATGTGCTGGCGAAGGCGGATGTGCTTGGCACGCTGGCCATTGCTGAGGTCGATCTCAATGCGCCCACGCATTGGAACAGCCTCGGGGATTTTAAGGCGCAGATCCAGAGCCATCGGCCCCCGGCTTTGAAGGAGCCTTGAGGACTGAGATGCCACGCTCGTTTTTTGAGCCCGCCATTTTTTACTTTCCACGGCATCCGATTTCTGACGGAATGCCAGGGTGAGATTCTTCCTCTTTTTTCTCCTCAGTGCACTCTGCGCTGCGCATGCGGCGGCGGAATCAGCCGGCATGTCGCGGCTGCGTGAGTCCTTGGCGAAGGCGGAGCAGGAGCATGGAAAGGAAGCGCCCGAGGTGGCGGAACGCCTCAGCGAACTGGCGAGCCACCTCGAAGCCGCTGACAGCTTTCAGGAGGCGGAGGCACTCTACCGGCGTGCGCTGGCGATTCGGGAAAAAGCCTCAGGCGCGCCCCCTGCCGATCTTGAATCGAGCCTCAACAATCTCGCCGACTTGCTGCGGCAAACCGGCCAGGAGAAGGAGGCGCTGGGGCTCTATCAGCGAGTGCTGACCTGCATTGAAAAGCGCCCGGGTGGAGCATCATCCCCGGAAGCAGCCACCTGTGTGGGAAGCAAAGCGGAGCTGCTGCTGAGCATGCAACAATCTCATTCCGCGTTTGTCGAGTACGTCGAACTGCTAAAGCTTCATGAGAGCCTCTCCGGACTCAGGCATATTGCGGTCAGTTCCAAGCTCAACAAAGCGCAAGACCTGCGGGAAATCATTCTGACAGGTCGCGGCAACATACTGCTCTACCTGCAGGCACTTCAGATTCACGAGGAGGCTGTGGGTGCTGACAATGCCGAGCTTGCCACCTGTCACGCCATCATTGCAGGTCTGCTGCTGTCCGAGGCGCGCAATGTGGAAGCCGAGCCATTGCTCCGCCGGGCGCTAGAAATACGCACCTCAACCATGGGGCCGAAGCATCCGCTCACGGCCCAGGTGGCTTATACGCTGGCGGAACTGCTGGGGCGAACCCAGCGCAGGAAGGAAGCCCTGCCACTCTACCGCCTGGCCTTGCCCGTGCAGGAGAAAGCATTGGGGCCGGATGCGACCATCACCTGTGTCTGCCGTGTTCAGCTGGCGGAACTGCTCAGTGAGCAACAATTGCATCAAGAGGCACTGCCCTTGCAGCAGCGCATCGTCGAAAACATTGAACTGACGAAAGGCCCGGAAGACCTCAGCCTTATCGAGCCTCTGAACCGCCTCGCCCAGAGCCTGCGTGCGATGAAGCGCGTGAAGGAGGCAGTGCCTTTGCTGCGTCGTGAGCTGGCGATTCATGAGAAACATCTGGGAAAGGATCATGAAACCGTGGCTGCTGATCTCAGCAGGCTGGCGGATTTTGTGGGAGAAGCAGGAGACTCCAAGGAGCGAAAACAACTGCTGATCCGCTCCCTGGATATTTTGGAGAAGTGCATCGCAACCATCGAGCGGACCAAGGGACCCGAAGACCGCAGCCTTTTCGTACTTCTGAACAACCTTGCCAGTACGCTGAGCACGCTTCGCCGCTATCCAGAAGCCGAAGCAGCCTACCGCAAAGAGCTGCATGTGGCAGAAAAGAACTACGGCATGGAAGCCCCCATGATCACCGGCTCCCTCTCGATGATTGCCCAAACTTTGAGCAACTTGGATCGCTGGAAGGAGGCCGTGCCTCTGCTGCGTCGTGAACTGGCGATCCACGAGAAACATCTGGGCAAGGAGCATGAAACCGTGGCCTCGGATCTCAGCACGCTGGCGGGTTATCTGGCA
The DNA here is from genome assembly GCA_026397715.1 of Verrucomicrobiota bacterium. GTDB lineage: Bacteria > Verrucomicrobiota > Verrucomicrobiia > Verrucomicrobiales > Verrucomicrobiaceae > Prosthecobacter. The sequence continues at coordinate 16,295 of JAPLUN010000265.1, read as the reverse complement.
GAAGCAGGGGAGCATCAGGAGCCAGAGCAACTGCTGCTCCGCTCCTTGGCCATCTTGGAGAAGCGCAAAGGCCCGGAGGACATCCAGGTGGCCGTCACCTTGAGGCATTACGCTCATTTCCTCGTGAATGAACAGCGTCCTGAGGAAGCGGAGAAGCTGTATCTGCGTGTGATCAAGATCAGCAAGAAGACACTGGGAGCAGGACATTCGTTTACCAAGGACACCTTCGAGAGTTACGAGGCCCTGCGGCAGACATTGAAAAAGAAAGATTCTGAGGACGAAGGCCTGCGCACAGTCCTGAAACTGAATGGCAAGGTCTTGGATGAGAGCACGGCTGCCGCATTTCTCAAAGAGCATCTGTCCCATCTCCCTGCGGCCAAATTCACGGAAACTGATGCGGCAAAGCTGGTGCAGCAGATGAAAGGAAACTCTCTGGCACTGGCCATGGCGGCGGCATGCATCACGGAGCAAAAACTGACATTGGCCGAGTATGTGAAGCAATGGGATCAGGAGTCAGCCGCGCTCAAGGAAACGACGGCAACGAACGAGACATCCCCCGACAGAATCTTGATCGCGACATGGCAGCTTTCAGCCAGGAGCCTGACACCCACGGCGCGTGCGCTCATGGCCTTGCTGCCCTGGCTCGCCGAAGAAGTCGTGCCCCTGCCCTTTTTCACCGAGCATGCCAAGCTGATGGCGGATGCCATAAATGAGAAATCACCTGATGCCAAAGTAGAAGCCGGGTTTGATGAATTGGAGCGTCACGGACTCATCACACAGGAGCCCTTGAGCATCAGTTGTCCGACGCCGCTGCAGGCGGTCTTGCGCTTTCAGGGTGGCGCTGAGTTTCTTGGCCGTGCCACCGCGCTGATGCATGCCATCGTGGCCAAAGATCCGGCAACGCAGCGCATGCGACCGCGTGAGGTTTGGGAGCCTGTCCTGCCCCATGTGTTGAGGGTGCTGGAGTTTCAGCGTCAGTTCAATGACAAGGCCGGAGACGCGCAGATCACACGCAGCCAGCTCAATGACTGCGCTGAGTTTTTGCAATACAAGGCACAATACTCCGAGGCCACGCCCCTGCTCGGCCTGGCGGAGCAACTGCTGCTGCGTGCACTGAAACTGACGGAGGAAAATCCCGGCACCAAGCAGGCGGATCTCATCGCCGCCTTGGACAAGCTCGGCGCTGTGCTGCACCGCTCCAAACGTGATGAAGATGCTGCTGTGTTCTACCGACGCTCGCTGGAGTTGTGCGAAAAAACACAGGGGCCGGAGAGTCTCAAAACAGCCGACAGTCTGGATCAACTTGCGCTGACTCTGGCTCCCACGAAACAAGGCAGAGAGGCAACTCCGCTGCTGCGCCGGTCACTGGCCATCCGAGAGAAAGCCCTGGGGCCCATGGACCGCGAGGTGGCCCTAAGTCTGGGACGGCTGGCCTTTCAACTCAACACCGGTGACACGGTCAAGGAGGCAGAGCATCTCTATCGACGCGCCTTGGTGATCGAAGAAAAAATCTACGGTGCAGAGCACCCGGCCATCATCGCCCAGCTCACCAGTCTGGGCAACTTGCTCAGAGAGCAGCAGCGTGCCTCCGAAGCCGAGCCAATCTTCAAACGCATCCGCCTCATTCGCGAGAACACGCGCATCAACGGACCGCCATCCGCTCCCGCAGGTGCGCGGAAGTGACCAGCGCTTTTGGAGTGCAGCTGCCGCTTTCGAATGTCTCGTGGCGCGCGTGCGCTGAGCAGCTGGCGGAAGTTCACCAGCTCCCGCCTTCGAACAACCTGTGGCATGCGTGAGCCGAACAGCACGTCGAAAGCAGTAGCTGCGTTCGTGCCTCACTGCGCAACCGCAGTCCATATCGGAGGCACGCGCAGCGCTTGGGGAGTGATGCCACGCGTCGCTGTCCTGAAATGCTTTTTGGGAAACGCTGCTCCCCCACTCACGGCGGCGGAATGATCCAGACGGAAGGGCTGGCCGTCTGCGGCATCTTGATGAAGGTGGCACGACCGGTGCGCAGCAGCGGTGCGTTGTTCTGAGAAGTGGTGGCGGCAGAGCTCATGGATATCCAGACGGGAACGGGCTGGCCGGGCATCCGCAAGAGCCAGCTGGCCAGATATCCCCTCACACCGGCGGCGGCATCGCCTTTCCAAAACTGCAGCTGAGAGGAAGCGGAAAGGACGGTGCTGGCAAGGAAGGGGAAAGAGGTCATTCCCGTCTGGGCAGGCGAGGCGTCGAGCGGCCAGGGATTGGCAAAGAGATTGTAGCCAGCCTGCAGCCGTCGGGCAAAGGGAGTGGTGCGCACACTGCCGGTGCTGAGCAGTGGTGCGGGGCTGGCGCTGGCGATTTGAAGCATCACGCCTGTGCCAGGCGGAATGAGGGTGTCATTCATGCTGTTCGCGGCGCCTCCATTCAAAACCCAGTGGCGGGTGCCTCCAAGCTCATAGAGCCAGTATGTGGTGTAATCCGAGGCTGTGTGAAACAAGACCTGATCTGCACCTGTTGCGGCGGAGGCCCCCTGGAAGAGTGCAGGATTGAAGACTTCACCCAGCGTGCGATGCGAGCGCAGGATCACACGCGCACCGGACAAGCCGGCCAAGGCAGAAGCTGAGAGCGTGGTATTGGGCGAGTCATCCGCGACAAGACAGGCGACGCCGGTAATGCTCTGCAGATCCAGGCGATGCCCGGCCTGAGGACCGCTGATGATTTCCAGATAGTAATGCTGCGCGGGATCCATGGCAGAAGCCACGGACGCCTGCTCGCTGAGTGTGACGCTGGCAGATGTGGCGCTGGTGACCGAACCGGTGAAGAGCGCCTCATGGTTGAGATTGAGGCCATAGGTCTGGGTGCCGGAATTGAGTGCAGTTTGCTGCCATCCCAAAGGCGCGCTGGTGGTGGTGCCGCCGTTGGTTTGAGTGATGCGCAGACGAATGATGCCACGTGCGAGGCTCTGCCCGGGGAGAGATTGGAGATCCGGCCATGTCACGCGCTCCCATCCATTGCCTTCAGCGACGACTGCCGGTGCCGCCACCAGCGGGGACCAGTTGATCAAATCGCTGCTGCTTTCGAGCTTGAAGGTGAAAGTGCCCTGACCCGAAGGACGCAGCAGGGTGGCATCGACGCTGCTGTTGCCGCGCGTGACCAGCTGCAAGCCTTCACCGGGGCGGGTGATGCCGCTGGTGAGGCAAGTACGATGGTGTTCGGCGAAGCCGCTGGAGCCGCAGGCGCATTGACGAGCCACTGGCTCTGCGGGATCACCTCGCGCGTCTGGCCGGGGCATTCCCAGAGCAGCCGTGCGGTGGCACCGCCGGTGCTTTCGTAGTACTCCATGACGACAGGGACGGGCACGCCGGCCTGCAGAGCGATGACGCCGTTGTTCCAGGTGTCGCCGTGATTGTTCCAGTCATTGACGATCTGCTGGCCATTGACCCAGAGACGCACGCCGTCATCGGTGACGGGGATGAGGGTGTAGGTCCGTGTGAAGCGCGGGATGAGGTAGCCGTGCCAGCGCACGCTGTAGCCATCGGCAGGAAGGCGTGAATCAGGACTGCTGTTGCCCCAGGTGTAATTGACCGTGGACTCCAGCTTTGTGAAGCTGAACTGCTCGAAGTTTTTACCGATGTAATAGTCCCCGGTGAGGCCATTGGTGTTGACCACCGGTGTGTAGCTCACGGTGATGAGATTGGACACCGTGTTCGGATTGCCAGCCGCATCCTGCGCCACGCCTGCGGGGATTCTAACGGTGACATTGCCCGCTGCTGTGGGCGTGACGGTAGCAGCCCATGCCGCCCCGGCGGAGGACAAAGCGGTGACGGTGCCGTTGGTAACGGTGAACTCGGAAGCGAGCAGGCCGGTGACGTTCTCGCTGAACGTCGCATTGACGACAAACGGCCCGGTGACGCTGCTGGCCGGAGTGGTCAGCGCGACTGAAGGCGGTGTGGTGTCCAGAGGTGTGTAAGTGGCGGTGAGCAGATTCGACGCGGTGTTGGCTCCGCCGGTGGCGTTGGTGGCCGCATTGGCGGGCACTTTGACGGTGACAGCACCTGCCGCCGCGGGAGTGACCAGAATACTGTAGGTGGCACCGCTGCCGCTGAGAGCGGAAGCCACGCCGTTGGTAATGGTGAAATCATTCAACGCGACACCGGTGACGGATTGACTGAAGACGGCATTCACAGTGAAGGCACCCGTCACACTGGATGAGGCAGTGCTGAGCAGCACCGTGGGTGCAGGCAGGGGCGCGGTGTAGGTCACGCTCAGGGTGTTTGACGCGAGGCTCGGATTGGTGGCGGCATCGGCAGCAGCACCGGCGGGCATGGCCACGGTCACTGCGCCATTGGCAGTAGGTGTGATGGTGACGTTGTAGGCTGCGCCACTGCCGCTCAGTGCTGAAGCCACGCCGTTGGTGACAATGAAATCAGTCAACGCGACTCCGGTGACGGCTTCACTGAAGGCGGCGCTGACTGTGAATGGCGCAGACACATTGGCGGAACCCGTGGCGAGTGTGACCGCTGGTGGCGTGGTGTCAGGAGTGGGACTGACGAACTCCATCCAGTTGAAGTTGACGCCGCCATTTGGAAACTCGATGCGAACGACGGCAGACGCAGGCAGCGTGAGCCCTGTGACAGAGAAGGTTTTCCAGGCATAATAGCCCCCTGTGTCTGTGACATTGATCGTGGTTGCGAGAGTGCCGTTGATCAGCACGCGGACTGGAACCGGAGTTGCAGACGAGGTTCCCACGCGCACGCTGAAGTTGTAGTTCCCAGAGGGGAGAATGGTGGTGTAGCGCAGCCATTCGCCCGCCGTGATCCAGCCGATGGAGGGCGTGCCATCCGTGTCTTTGGAAGGTTCAATATCGACTCCGGTGGTGCGGTAGCGCAGGCCGGAAACATACTCGCCGATGTTGATGGCCTCGGCATCGTGATAGGCCACCCCTTCCCCGCCTTCGTCAAAATCTTCCGCCTGGATTCTCACCGGCTGTCCCGCGATGACAGGAGTGTAGGTGACCGTCAGCAAGTTGGAGATGGTGTTCGGATTGCCCCCGGCATCCTGCGCCATGCCTGCGGGAAGCCTGACCGTGACTGCTCCCGCAGCGGTGGGTGTGACGGTGGCAGACCACACCATACCAGCGGATGATAGAGCGGTCACGCTGCCATTGGTCACAGTGAATTCGGAAGCGAGCAGGCCGGTGACGTTTTCACTGAAGGTGGCGGTGACGACAAAGGGCGTGGCAACGGTGGTGGCCGGAGTGGTGAGCGCGACTGTCGGCGGCGTGGTGTCCGTGTAAGTCACGCTGAGCAGATTGGAGACGGAGTTGCCCAGGCTCGTGCTGTCCGTGGCGGCACTGGCCGGAACACTGACGGTGACCACACCTGCAGCGGTGGGGGTGACTCTGAAGGTATAACTCGCGCCGCTGCCGCTGAAGGTGGAGGCGACGCCATTCGTGACGACCACATCGCTGAGCGTGAAACCTGAGGCCGAGGAACTGAAGGCTACCGTGACGTTGAAGGCGGCGGTCACATTCGTGGCGGCGGTGGTGAGTGCGACGGTGAATGGCAGCGGTGCCGTGGTGGGGGCATCGTCAATGCTGGCGACGAACGCGGCGAGGTTGGACAAGTCCGTGGCCGTCAGCGTCACGCCGCTGTGCGCGGTGATGGCGTCTGCCAGAGTGGCCGCAGAGCCATCGTGCAAATACGGCCCCGTGGCCCAACTGCCGCGCAGCGTGGGCACATCCAGACCGGTGAGCGCCGCGCCGAGGCGCTTGCCGCTGGCTGGCTTGATGGTGCCGATGTTTGCAAAGACATTGAGCGCGCTGTTGGTGAAGTTCACCCCGCTGTGGCAGGAGGCGCAGTTTTGGGAACGGAAGACCTGCTGCCCGGCTGTCGCCGCCGTGCTCAGCGCGCCGCTGCTGGTGCGGCTTGGGCTGTTGCCGTTGGTGGTGAGAGATTTCACATACGCAGCCAGCGCATCGAGATCTGTGCTCACTCCCGCCTTCGCATCGCCCAGCGGCTGATTGCGCGTGCCGGTGTTGAGCTGCGTGTCCGTCATGAGTCCGGTGCCGCCGGCCAGGGCGCGGATCTGCCCTTCGAAATCCTGCACTTCATCGAAGTTGCCGGTCCAGTGCAGCATGCCGTGAGTGGCGTGGCCTTTCAGCGTGATGGTGTTGCGCAGGCCTTCGCCGAAACCGGTCAGGTCCCACACACGGCCATCGTGTCCGGCATCGTTGTGGCAGACGGCGCAGCTGATGTACTGCTGCAGCGCGAGGCGTGGGTCCTGTGCATCGTAGAAGAGCTGCTTTCCCTTCAGCACCTGGGCGGTGAGTTTTTCAGTGGTGACGGCATTGAGCGTGGCCGTGGTGGCGGGTGCGATGTTGCCGCCCTGAGTGATGCCACTGACATCGTGCACGGTGATCGTGCGATCCATGAAGTTCTGCACATACAGCGTGCTGCCATCCGGCGAGGTGACGACGCCCTGCGGTGCGCGGCCTGCGGGAAAGCGGGTGATTTCCTGATGTGACCACGCATCTAGAATGGCGACCTCGCGGCTGGCTTCGAGCGCGGTGAAGACGTAGATGCCGTATGGATCATACGCTGCGGCGCTGGGCATGCCTGCGTTGTCGATGTCCACGCGTGAAGGCAGGTGCTCCGTCTGCGCGGTGAGATCAAGGCGCGACACGATGGCACGCACGCTGTTTTCATGATTCAAAGGCTGACCATCGCGCAGCATGCCACGCTGGATGTTGTCCTGCTTTGAAGGCACCCAGGCGGAGAGACCATCGGGGGAGATGACGGCGGCACCGAGATAGTTTGGCAGACCGCGTGCGGAGGTGGAGGTATCCGCAGCGGTGCTGGGATTGAGCAAAATCGTGCGTTCCACTGCAAGCGCCACCGTGCCGATGACGACCACCTGACCGCCTGCGCCCGTGAGCATCGGTGTGGCGGTGTTTTCACCGGCCACACGTGGCGTGATGAAGCGTGAGGCGTACACGCGTGCGCTGTCGGCAGAAATAGAGAGATGCCGCACTGGGCCGCCGACATCGATGGAAGCGAGTTGCGCCCCGGTGCTGGGGTTCAGTTTCAGCACGCGCCCGGTGCTTTCCAGAGTCACCCATGCAGCCGTGCCCGCAGGATCAAAGACGATGCCGAAGGGGCGCGATCCATAGACGAGCGTCACCGTGGCTGCGACTGCACGAGTCGTGGTGTTAATGATGCTGATCGTGCCCGTCTCCACATTCGTCACCCACAGCCTGCCATCCGGTGCCAGCGCCAGGCTGCGTGGAGCGGTGCCCACGGTGATCTCGGCATAGCGTGCACGCGTCACCACATCAAAGGCGGTGACACTGTTGTTGTCCGGATTCACACACCAGACGCGGTCATTGCCGGTGGCGAGATCTTCATAGACGATGCTGCTGGAGGCAGCGGGCTTGCGCGTGGTCAGCGCGGCATACACCGCCTGATAAAACGTACTGGTGATCGTGATGCCGGTGTCATCGGTGGCGGTCAGCGTCACCAGATAGCGGCCGGGGCCGGCGTAGGTGTGCGCGATGCTCGTGGTCGTGAGCCATGCGGTCTCAGGCGTGCCATCGCCAAAGTTCCATTTATAGCGCGTGTTGATGCCGTTCGCGGATTGCGCGGTGAAGTTGAGCGCAGAGCCGCTGGCTTTCGGTGCGGCGGCCAGTGGCTGCAGCGTGAGCCCTGCGGAGACGTTCCAAACAAAGGCGGCTGTGGCAGGCGTGCTGATGCCATCGCTGGCTGTGACGGTGGCATTGAACGTGCCTGCGACTGTGACGGAGCCGGAGATGACGCCTGAACCCGGCGAGATCGAAAGTCCTGTGGGCAATCCTGTGGCGCTGAAGGTGATGGGATCGTTTTCAGGATCATTCGCCGTGACGGGCAAGGACACCACCGCGCCGATGAGCGAGGCCTGGGCACCCGGATTTGTGATCTGCGGTGAGAGATTCTGCGGCACGATGCTGGTGGCGTGGCGCAGATCGCGCAGCGCGAGGATGTCGGGCTGGGACAAGGGTGCCTGATGCAGCGTGACTTCATCCACCGCTCCCGCGAAGAAGGCCGTGCCAGGGCTGTCGGCAGCACCCACGATGAAAGGTTTGGAAGCGTTTGGCACGTAGGTGCCGGTGTCTTCGTTGACGAGGATGCCGTTGAGGTACAATCGGCGCACGCCAGTCAGAGTCGGGCCGCTGACACTCGTCGTGCGGAAGGTGGCAGCCACATGCGTCCACTGCCCCACGGTGATAGCGCCGCCTTTCAATCCGGATGCGTCAGCTCCCGTGCGCAGCTGCCAGAAGCCATCCGCAGTCACCCACAGGCCGTAGCCTTTCTTGGTGCCGGTGGATTCATCACGCGAGGCGAGCACGCAGCGTGCCGTGCCCAGCGCTGCATCATGGCGCACCCAGGCGGCGATGGTGAAGTCGTTCGGATTCAGCGATGCACTGTAAGGCATGACGACGCTTTGCGTGGTGCCGTTGAACAACGCGCTGCTGCCCGTGCCGGGATTGCCACTGAGCGCGGGATTGGCGCTCGTCGTATTGGCGCCGCCACTTGCCGTGCCTGCGATGGACACCAAACCTGCGGCGTTGGATTTCACTTCGCCCGCTGTGCCGTTCCAGCTCGCTTCATCAAAATTCCACGCGACCACAGGATTCTCGATGGGGAGATAAGGCGAGAGGTAGGTGCCTGCGATGATCGAAACCGCTGCGTCTCCCGGTTTCTTCCAGCCGACGGAGAGGTGATCGTCCCCGGTGCCATCCTTCATCAAGGCTTCGATGTAGTAGCGCGTGCCGGCCTGCAGGGTGATCAGGGCGGAGGTCTGCTGCGGATACCACGTCCAGGTTTGAGGTGGTGTGTAGCCGGGCTGGCTGGAGATCTCCACGGCGTTGGAGGGATTCGCATCGGTGCTCAGCTTCAGGCTTGATTCATCATCGCTGGAGATGAAGAACTGATACTGCCCGGTGACGGGCACGTAGAGAAAGCCGCGCAGTCGCTGGCCGGTGCTGTCATCCCAGTTCTGAGGCGAATCAAAGGACGGCTGCAGATCGCGTCCATTCGGATTCGCGGGGAAGACGGTGTTGCCGGTGAGGCTGGCCACTGTGGCACCGCTGATGTTCGTCCAGTACTCACGCATGATCTGGCCGCTGCCGAGATTGGGCAGCAGCACGATCCAGTTGAAGGAGACGGAAGTCACCTGCCCTGCGGCGCTCACCAGAATGGTGCTGCGGTAGGTTCCCGGTGTGGCGGTCACGGTGCCGGAGATCAAGCCGCTGACGGCATCAATACCCAGCCCCGTGGGCAATCCGCTGGCGGTATAGCTCAGCGTGCCGCCCGTGGCGCTGGCGCTGATGGGCAGAGACACCACGCTGTTTTGCGTCACGCTCTGCTGGCCCGGATTCGTCACCACCGGCAGCGTGGAGTTCGTGACCTGAATGATGCGTGACACGGACCACACGCCGTTCGCATCCACCGCAAACATCATCCAGTAGCCCGGCGTGAGCACATTGATGCTCGGGGGCGCTGTGACCGCATACACGCCCGGCGAGGGATTTGTATGCGTGAAGCGCACATGCCGCAGCCCGGTGTCCACCGAATGCGTCTGCGCAGAGATGCTGATGGCGCTGAAGTACTGCACGCCGTCACTGGCGTTCACCGTGAAGATGGACGCGGGGCCGATGCGATCCGGGGCTGCTGTGATGACGGGCCGCACGGCGGGTGTGCCATCCGCATTGAACAACTGCGGTGGTGTGAAAACCTGCGCATCCTGATGATCCGTCAGCGCATCGCCCGACAAGCCGCCGCCGCCCGACCACACGCGGCCATCGGGCAGCAGCATCGCGAGTGAGTGGTAATTGCGCGGCACCGACATGTCCGCCACGCCACGCCATTGCCCCGTGGTGGGATTCCAGATTTCCGGCGTGAACACCGTGCCCAGATCACTGAAGAACTGCCCGGAGGTGTTGCCGCCCGCCACCATCACTTCGCCATTCGGCAGCATGACGGAGTTTGAAAAGGAGCGCGCATTCGCCATCGGCGCGGTGGGGGCCACCACGGGTGTGGCGCCATTGAGATCCACGGTGAAGGCTTTGTTCACCACCACCCCGTCATCAATGGCTGTCAATCCCCCTGCAACGACCACCTTGCCCGGTGCATACATGGCCCATGCGCCTTGCTTCGGATAATGCGTGCCGGGAATGCTGGCTCCGGCCGGAGTCATCGCTCCGGTGCCTGAGGCGGTGATCCAGTTCAGCGCCTGATGCGGGCCAAAGTGCGCCACACGGCCATCCGGGGCCACGAGGAAGAAGGGATGCCAGTTCGTCTCAATCGCATTGGCGATGGGTGGATTTGCCACGGTTTGCCACGGGATGCCGCTCATGCGCCGCCAGCCGGAGCTGGCATTCCATTGCTCGATGGTGCCGTTGCCATTCGCGCCGCCGTTGCCGCCAGCGGTGAGCACCTCGCCGTTGGGCAAAGCGATGCTCGTATTGTACCAGCGGCCATCCGCCATCGTTTGCGCAGTCACCCATTCATTCGTGCGCCAGTCAAACAAGCTGGCCAGCGCCGTCCTGCCATTGATGCCGTTCCCGCCATTCACCAGCAGGCGGCCATCCTGCAAAAACGACAGCCCGCCGCAGAACATGTCATGCCGCCCGTTGTTGATCTCAGTAAAGAGGCCCGTGGCGGGATCCCACACCGCTGCATAGGTAAACTGCGGCCCGTCAGGAAAGGTCGTGCGTTGATTGGACGCAAACGTCAGCAGTCGGCCATCCGGCAGCATGGCGGCCGATGTAGGAATGTGCGGCGTCCAGGGGATGACGGCGCTCCAGTTTCCTTTGGTGACATATTCCGCCGGGGAAACGGCGCCGATGCTCATCACCACCGCCTCCGCAGCAGGGGCCAGCCGTGCAGCCTCTGCCATCAGAGCATCCGTCTCAGCATGGCTGAGGCTATCCGCTTTTACGAGATTCCCGACACCCAGCAGAAGCAGGGCACACAAACCCCTAAGGCCGGGCCTGATACGACGCCCCCCCAGTTGAAAGCTTGCATTTGCGCGATTCATATATGAGCAGATTTTCAAAGCTGTGAAGAAGCGGCCATCTGGGCGCTCCTCAATTCAGTTGATTGTAAGAGAGCTACTGTTCTCCGAACTATTGGCAGACCTTGATAGTTCACCCTTCCGCGCTGCGAGCCCTTGCACTCCCACTGGCACTGTCTATTCTCGCCGCCCCTGTTCTTTCCCCCTTTTCGCCGTGGCCAAAAAGTCCTCCAAAAAATCCGCTGAAGAAGCCTTCTCCCCCATCCTGCCATCCGCCGCCCCCGTGGAGCACAAGCCGGTGGACACGCTCTATGGAGATTGGTTTCTCGATTACGCCAGCTACGTCATCCTTGAGCGCGCCGTCCCCCACATCAATGACGGCCTGAAGCCGGTGCACCGCCGCATCCTCCACAGCATGGATGAGCTGGAAGACGGCCGGTACAACAAGGTGGCGAACGTGGTGGGTAACACGATGAAATACCATCCGCATGGCGATGCCTCCATTGGCGATGCCATGGTGCAGCTGGGCCAGAAGGACCTGCTCATCGACACCCAGGGGAACTGGGGCAACACCCTCACCGGCGACAACGCCGCTGCTCCCCGATACATCGAAGCACGCCTGTCCAAGTTTGCGCTGGATGTCGTCTTCAGTCCGAAGGTCACCGAATGGGCCGCCTCTTATGACGGCCGCAACAAGGAGCCCGTGACGCTCCCGGTGAAGTTTCCGCTGCTGCTCGCGCAGGGCGTGGAAGGCATCGCCGTGGGTCTTTCCTGCCGCATCCTGCCCCACAATTTCATCGAGCTGTGCGATGCCAGCATCGCCGCGCTGCGCGGTGAGGAGGTGAACCTGCTGCCCGACTTCATCTCCGGCGGCATCATGGACGCCGCCGACTACAACGGCGGCATGCGCGGCGGACGCATCCGCATTCGTGCCAAGATCGACGAAGGCCCGAAGAAGAACATCCTCATCATCTCAGAGATCCCCTACGGCACCACCACCGGCGGCGTGATGGACAGCATCGTGGCGGCGAATGAGAAGGGCAAAATCAAGATCGCCCGCGTCGAGGACAACACCTCGGACAAGGTGGAGATCGTGGTGCATCTCCCTCCCGGCACGGACACGGACCAGACCATCCAGGCGCTCTACGCCTTCACCGACTGCGAAGTCTCACTCTCACCGAACGCCGTCGTCATTCAGGACGACAAGCCGCGCTTCATGAACGTGAACGACCTGCTCAAGGCCAGCGCGGAGAACACCAAGCGAATCCTCGGCGAAGAGCTGGGCATCCTGCTCGGCGAGCTCAACGAGAAGTGGCACTTCAGCTCGCTGGAAAAGATCTTCATCGAGAACCGCATCTACCGCCGCATCGAAGAAGCCGAGACCTGGGAGGCCGTGATGGAGGCCATCTGGAAGGGCCTTAAGCCCCACCTCCATGTGCTCAAGCGCGAAGTCACCAATGACGACGTGGCGCGCCTGACCGAGATCAAGATCAAGCGCATCTCGAAATTCAACAGCTTCGAGGCCGACGAACACATCCGCGAGCTGGAGGAGGAGATCGATCAGGCCGAGAAGTTCCTCAAGGGCCTGACCAAGTACACCATCCGCCACTTTGAAGAGCTCAAAAAGACCTACGGCGCAGGCCGCGAGCGCAAGACCACCATCAGCAGCTTCGAGCGCGTGGCCGCTGCCGAAGTCATCGTGCAGGGCGAGACACTCTATCTCAACGCCAAGGAAGGCTTTGCCGGCACCAGCCTCAAGCGCGAAGGCGACCCGATCTGCAAGTGCTCCCCGCTGGACGATGTGCTCTTCTTCACCCGCGAGGGCAACATGACCGTGACCAAGGCTGCGGCGAAGTTCTTCGTGGGCAAGAACCCGCTCTACGTCAATCTGTTCAAGAAGGACGAAAGCGCCGTTTACACCATGATCTACCGCGACGGCCGCCAGGGCGGCCTCATGGCCAAGCGCTTCCGCATCGGCGGCGTCACCCGCGACAAGGAATACGTCCTCACCAAAGGCACCACCGGCAGCAACGTCCTCTACTTCATCCGCCACGAAACCGAGGAAGACTCCAACGCCCAAAACGTCGTCGTCCACCTCAAGCCCGCCCTCTACCTGCGCAACCTTTCCATCAAATTCCCCTTCAACTCCATCGCCATCAAAGGCCGCGAGTCCCAGGGGAACATCATCACGAAGCACGCGGTCGATCGCGTCGTGCGTGAGCCGAAGAGCGGGGAGAGCGCCGAGTGAGGTGATGTAAGACAGCATGCCCTTACATCCACTCCTTCATCCCATGCTCGCTTGTAACTGACGAGGCGGGCACCTAGGTTGCTTTGTTGAAATACCACTGTGCAGCTCAAAGCCACCTTCCAAATCGTGCCACGCTTTGCCGCGTGCATTCAAGCCTCCAATCGAGGTCTTTACTGACGACCATTAATTCACGCCCCACGAAGATGCGCTCGGGCTCGCGCATTACTTCTCCCCACGTGATATCTATGCAATCCTTCTCGCTGCTCGTGATTATCCAGGCATCGGCAGACTCCGCAACACCCTTTGAGTTCAGCCATTCCTGTAGCTCTTGTCTGTGCGCTGCGTCTTCAAGCGATGTGTAAACATACTCGCTACCCGCAGTAAAGCCGGCATCCCACCGAATATCAGAGCTCTTTTGAGCCAAGATGCGCTTGATGTCTCGTGGCCGAAGGTCTGGATGACGCAGATTGGCAACCATTCAGCACTGTATGCCACACCTTGTCATACGCCAACGTGCGTTCTCATCGATGGTCCGCGTCATTGCCCGGACTCAATCCTCAAGGTGCTCAAGAACATAACGGTGCAGCTTGGTGCGGAAGCAGGTCTTGTCGGCATGATAGAGGGCAAAGAATTCCTGCTCGATGGCGTCATAAACGGAATCGTCGAAATCCTCTTCGAGCTGGGCATCCCGAATGTGCTCGATGGCTTCGCTCCAATCCTGAATGGTGGCTGGGTAAGGAGGTGGGAAATGGACCGCCAGAGCCTTGTCCGCACAGGATGCAAACTCAGGAAGGCCCACCGCACGGAGGGCGTCTGGCACCAGGTGCGCCAAGCGGCCGTGATCCCAGTCAAACCAGGTGTCCACTCCGCCATCGCACATGGCCCCGAAGAAAGTCTCGACGCAAAGCACATCGCGAATCCAACCTGTGATGTCATCCGGATTACCGGAGAAGAAAGCATCGTCGGCGACATCACAGACCAGATGGCACGCGGCTTCGGGGGATTGAGCCTGCCGGATGGCTTGCTTCTGGGCTTCAGTGAGAACAAGGCGAGGCATGGAGGTGGGGCGACTCCGCAAACTCAGCATCGGCGCAGCGCGGTGCAAGGTGAACTTCGACGCAGCACGCCATGAACTGCGCGATGCAGATTCCAGCCTCCCAGCGCAGGCAGGTAACGCCCATCCCTGCAAGCCGGAGGCTTGCGCTACATGCGGTGTCGCCACCGGTGGAAGCTTCCACTGTTTCCACTGTTTCAACGGGGGCTGGTGTCAATGCGGCCCCAGCACGCATGCAGGTTTCCACTGTTTCCACCATTTCAACGGGGGGGGGTGTTAACACGCCATCCGCCAGGAAGAAACTTCCGCAACTTCCACATCTTCTGCGGGGGGGTGTACGCACAGGCGACCAGCCCTGGCTCAGCAAGCCATGGGTGTGACAGGTTGAAAAGGTTCTCCACTGGCGAGACGACGAATGAGCAATGTGGCGCAGTGGGCGTAAAGTGAGTAGCGAGGTGAATCATCAGCCACATAGCGGATGACGGCAGGAAAGAAGGCCGTGCCCAGCTCGGCATTCGTTGCGGTGGCGGCATTGAGCACGGCGCCAAGGATCTGTTGCGGATCAAGGGCCGCATGCGGCAGGGCGCTGACGGCGGGCAGTACCACAAGCGAAGGTTCCGAAACCGGAACCGATGTGAATGAGACCCGAAGCAGGACATGCGCAGGGCCCGTCACGTAACTGACACTATAGAACTCACCGGACTTGGTATAACTCGGCATGATTGTGAATGAAACTGCATGTTGTCCCACTTGCAGGACGGACCCTTACCAGATGCTTAAGCTGACCAGCAAGCGTTGATCCCACAGGTTCACCAGTTCACCTCACAAACCTTGTGCCCTTGAGGGTCGAAGTCATGACAGTTTGCCAAGGTAGAATCCAGTGAGTGAGCGGTGTGTTAACACCACCCCCCGTTGAAACAGTGGAAACAGTGGAAGCCTCCACCGGTGACGACAACGGCAGTAGCGCAAGCCTCCCGCTTGCCGGGCAGAGCGTCGCGTGTACACCCCCCCGCAGAATTTGTGGAAGTTGCGGAAGTTTCCCCGGCGACGGCTCTGCCTGCAGCGCAGGGTCAGGCGGCTGCGCGCTGGTAAAACTGGAAGCACACGCCTGAAGGCGCGATGAGATGAAACTCGAGCCGCCCCCAGGGCTTGAGTTCCAGCGGTCCAACCCGGGCCGGGATCGCCTGATACTCATTGTAGAGGGAATCAAGATCGGAGACGCCGATGCTGAAGCTCGCGTTGTCCGCCCAGTTCTGGTTGTCGTTCACGACGAGGTTGAGGGACACACCGTCGCGCTCGATGCCAGCCATGCCATCGCCCTGCCAGAGAATGGAGAAACCCATGTGCTCCGCGTAAAAGCTCAGCGACTCCGCCAGGCTGCCGCAGGTGGGGATCATGGGAGTGATGGAGTGGAAGGTGGCTTTCATGAGCGTGGTGGAAAGTTTGTCTTCTGCATGCACATCTCGCAGCTAGTAGCGGGCGATGCAAAGAATGATCCCTCCCAAGCATCGTGGGTCAGGGGGCCGTCACTCCCGGAATGTCGGCGGGACGCCGATTTCTCCGGTCATAGGCGGTGTCAGAAGACTCGCTTTCCTCCGCCCGATCATAACGCGAGGGGCTGTATGCGCCCATGGTCAAAAGGTATTGTGACCACACCATCCCCTCCCTGAGCGCCCCACAACTCGCAAGGGAAGTGCAGGCGAGAAGTGCGGCCAAACATCTCAGCAAGCAACGAGGCCGCTCAACCACGAGCAGCAGGTCCGTTGTCTGTTTCTTGCTCATATTCGCCGGATGAGGCATTGAAGGAATCATTCTTGGCTGCGTCAAGAATCTTCCCAAGACCATCCGATTGATAATATCGATGCTGCCAGCAAAAGCGCAGCACATCGGGCAGCGGCGGCTGGAGACCAGCCGCCCTACCTGCGCGTGTTACAAAATCACACCCGGCTCATACTT
>JAPLUN010000643.1 GCA_026397715.1 Verrucomicrobiota bacterium | reverse complement strand
AATGACAGGGGCTGCGCCGCTGCCGGGGCCGCCGCCGAGTCCGGCGCGGATGAAGATGATGGCGTGAGTCTCAATGGCCTGACGAATCTGCTCGCGCGAGAACAGCGCCGCCTCACGTCCGAGATCGGGATCGCCACCTGCGCCGATGCCCTTCATGAGCTCGGCCCCCAGCTGAATCTTCACCGGTGCCATGGAATGACCGAGCACCCGCACATCAGTGTGCGCGCAGACCAGCGTGGCATCCACGATGCGGTCCAGGGTGATGCGATCGACAACGTTGGAACCTGCGCCGCCGACACCGACGATGCAGATGCGCGGTGCCGCCATGCTGGCACCTTCAGGTGATTGGGAGCGGTCGTATTCTACCATAATCGTGGGTGGTTAAGGCTGGGCTGCTGTCTTTAAATTAAAGTGTGACGGATGAGAGAAGTTCCTGCATGCGTCGGCCGAGGCGCTTCAGGGGAGAGAGAAAGGGCTTCTCGCTGTCAAGAATCTGCGCATAACGAATGAGGCCGATCGGAGCGGAGTATTGCGGATTCTCGAAAGTGGCGGTGATGCCGCTGACGGGGGCCGAACCTGCGCGCGTGACTTTGATCCCAAACACTTCGCGGGCCACCACGTCAACGCCTTTCATCATGCTGACGCCGCCGGTGAGGTAAATGCCTGCGCCGAGACGACCAAGATGATCCTCCACACGCACCTTCACCTGGATAAGTATTTCTTTAGTGCGGAGGTTCATGACCTCGTTCAAAAACGCGCGTTCGATCTCGCCGAGAATCAGGCCGGTGTCGTCCTCGATGCTAAGCATTTCGCCTTCCGGCACCTCATCATAGAGCACGCTGCCCTCTTCCACCTTGAGGCGTTCGGCGCGTCCGTTTGGGATCTGCAGCGCCATTGAGACATCATTGGTGATGTGGTCACCACCGAGGGGGACGCAGCCGGAGGCGGTGATCATGCCGTCTTCATACAAGACGTAGTCACAAGTGCCGGCACCAAAGTCGATCATGAGCGCACCCTGCATTTTTGCTTCACGAGTCAGCACAACCTGTGCCGCGGCGACGGGATTGAAAACAACGTCCTCCACTTCGAGCGGAATTTCGCGCACACAGCGGATGGCATTCTGCACCCGGCCGCGCACGCCGTGGATGATGTGGTAGTCAGCCTCCAGCACACGGCCCTCACGCCCGATCGGCTGGCGCACGGCTTCCTGCCCGTCCACGATGTACTGCCGTGTAACGCTGTGCAGAAAGACATTGGACTGCGGAATGGACACGCTGCGGGCGATTTCCTTCGCCTCTTCCACATCGTCCTCGCTGATTTCCGTCTGATCGTCCGGCAGGCGGTGACGGCCGCGATTGTTCAAGCTCTCGATGTGAGCGCCGGTGACGCCGAGGAAGACATTGCGGATCATCACGTCGCTGCGGTCTTCCGCACGCACGAGGGCATCGTTCACACAGGTCTGGACCTTTTCGAAATCGACGATCTCGCCTTTGCGCACGCCACGGGAAGGAGCCTGGCCGACGCCGAGAATCTTGATGGCTCCATCACGCTTGGCTTCACCCACGACGACGCAGATCTTGTGCGTTCCGATTTCAAGACCTGCGTAAATGGTACTTTTGGCCATGAGTTTCAGCGTGCGGGTGGAGTGGAGGCGGTATCCGCCAGATTCAGCCCGGCGACATCCGGCGTTTCATGAAAAGTGACGGGGGTGTTGGTGGTGGCGATCAAGTTCAGCGTGGCGAGGCGCCATTTGCGCGCGCGCGCCTCATGCATGACGCGGTCAAAGCGCGCCAGCTGCGGGTCCATGTCATCCACTCCGAAGGTGATTTTGGTGTCGCCGTTGAAGTGGGCGACGAGCGACCATGGATTCGGAATTTCGATTATTTCCAGCGCGGGGTGGTCATCCTGCCGACGCTTTTGGAGCTTCTCCATCAGGCGCAGCGCTGCGTGAACCTGAATGTCTGGCGATGGCTTGCCGGGGGTGGCTTCGCTGAGGTTCGGGAACTGGATGCGGGGCATCGCGAGATAGTCACGGGTGATGACATGGCAGGGCACCAGCGCACCTTCCGCGTCAATCAGGCAGCCTTTGCCGGTCAGCGGTCCCATGAGCTTGTGCTTGGGGCACTCCATCCAGGCCACAGGCAGGCGCTGCACGACATCGAGCGTGAGCTTGCCGTGGTAGTCGCGATGGATCACCGCCGACTTCACCTGGGGCAGGCGTTCGATCTTCGCGCGCACTTCGCGCAGATTCATGGTGAGCAGGTTGGTGGCTTCGGTGAGGCCGGTGGCGGCCACGAGCTGCTGCCGCGTGAGGGTGCCCTCCGTGTTCACCTCCACGGTCTTGAGCATGAACTGCGAATTCTTTTCCAAAGCTTCATGCCACGTCACCCAGCCGATGCCGACCACGATCATCGCCGTGATCAGCCACATGGCAGTGCGAAAGCCGCGTCGGCGGCGCTCCACGGCCTCATGCTCGCGAATGACCGGGGACTCCGGCTGATAGTCGATTACGTGGGTGCCCGTTCCCTTGCGCTTACGTGAAGGGCGCTTGGCTGATTTTTTCGAGCCATTCTTGGCAGAAGACATGAGCAGGCGTGCAAAAAGGCCAGTTCCGAACACAGGCGGAATTGGTAGTTAATGGGCCTTAAATAATAGATTCCCAGTCCGATTGCCATAATTATTCGTGAAAAAATGCGAGCCCTGTATTCACAGGCGGCTGGGTTATTCACAATTTTGCGGCGCAATTCTCCCCATAACCTGCTGCAAATGCGATGTCAGCGTTACTTTTTCACCACCCAAATATTGCGATAACGGACCGGATTGCCGTGGTTCTGGAGGTGCACCGGACCCGGCGTGGGGGACTCTTTGTTGGGGGCTGAGGTCGTCGCGCCGGGCAGTTCCTGATTCTCGTGAATCACCACGCCGTTGTGTTTGACGGTGATCTTCGCATTCGCTGACTTCTGGCCCCCGGCATCGTATTTGGCAGCGGTGAAATCAACATCATAGGCCTGCCAGGTCAGCGGTGGCAGGCACATGTTCACCTTGGGAGCAGCGATCTTGTACAACCCGCCGCACTCGTTGTCCTTTCCTTCGAGGGCGAAGCTGTCGAGCATCTGCACCTCGTAGCGGCCTTGCAGGTAGAGGCCGCTGTTTCCCCGGCCCTGACCCCGCGCATCGGGCATGTAGGGCAGGAGGAACTCCACATGCAGGCTGCAGTCGCCAAAGGTATCCTCGCTGGTGATCCCCTCCATCAAAGCGCCGATTTTCTCGTCCACACGCGAATTGGGGAAACGGTTCACCCCCTTGCCATCAAACAGCACTGTCGCTTTTTCAGGCGGCGGGGCGCCCAGAGTGGGGGATTCGCGATTGAGGCGGTTGAGCTCCATGATTTTCAACCCGTCGGCATTGTTCACCAGGATGCTCGCGCCGTTCGCCTCTGCCTTGATGGAACCGTCTGGCGAGGTAAACGCGGCGGTCTTTTCGCCTGCCGCCCGTGTGCCAGCGACTCGGGTGATCGTGCTCCGGTCCCCATCCCAACCCGCCCCCGGCAGTCCGCCGAGATGGCTCACGGCCTCAAATTTGCCGCCGCCCTGCGCCCAGATCTGCACCCCGTAGCTCTTGCCGTCGATGTCACCGACGTACTCGCCCTGAATCGCGAAGTCCTCGTCCGTCTGTGCCGGATCCGTAGACGCCTTTGGCTTGGGTGCCGCAGGCTGCTGGGCATGAACGGCAGTGGCAAACAGGAGGGCGGTGAGGATGAGGCGCATGGTCAGTGAATGTGGAGAACGAATGAATGGGATGCGGTTTCAGGTCAATCAAGGGTCATTCGTCTCGCGCACCCTTGAATCCCGGCCCGCCTGCTGCGACGAAACCATGGCTGGCCCCGTCATCGTTCTGGCTGATCCAGAAAGCGTACAACGAACCGTTGGTGAGGTGAAACCGGAAACGGACCGGTTTGCCGATGATCACGGACAAATCCGCTGCGCTGTCCCATTCGATCTTCCGCTTGGTAGTGTCTCCGCTCATCGTGCGGCAGTCTGTGCGTGTGAACGGGGCGATGATCTTTCCGGATTCATCAAGGATCTCGACCGTCAGCCTGCCTTTGGGAGCATCCGCGTTCACAAACAGGTGTTTGCCGCTGAAAATGACAGGACGTGTGGTCAGCGTGCCGCCTTGTTCGTCGGCATCCATCGAGGTGAATCCGTCCCGCCGCAGGATGGCGAGGCCTGCATTGCTGGGGTCGAGGCTGCCGCCGGCCTTCGTGCCACCGACATAAAAGTAGAGCTCGTCACCGACGATGAGGCCGCAGCCTCCCGCGCTCTGCACGTTACCATAGTTCCAGGCCTTCGGATCTTCGCTTACCGGGCAAAAGGCGCGCCGGTCAGGTCGTGACCAGTGAAAGCCATCGCGGCTGTAGCCCACGCACACCTCGTTGATCTTCGGCCTTTTCAGCTCGTCGGCAGGCTGGCCGCGCCAGATGCTGAACATGCCCAGCATCAGGCTTTCGTAGGCAATGCAGTCGAGGTTGTAAAGCTGCGAGGGCACGAGATCCCACGGGCGGTTTGCCGGGCGGCGCAGCTTGAGGTCTTCACGTGCAGGATCGAGTTCATCGGCGCCCACCCAGAGTTTCACTTCGTGATTGCGCGTTTTCTCGTTGCCAAAGTGAATCATGCTCATCGCGTCCGCTGCTTCGTAATAGCCGCGGCATCGACTGACGAGTGGTGAGCCTTCCCGCAGGCCGGCGATCCACTTTTGGCGGTGTGCATTGAAGAAAACCGTGGTGCGGTCTCCGCAGTCCACCGACTCCCCCGCAAGCTTCCAGTGAATGCCGTCCGCCGAGGTGTGATGCTGGATGAAGTTGCGATGGGTGGCCTTGCCATTCTCATTCGTGTAGTCCTGCTGCACGATGCGGAACATCTTGAAGCGGCGGGTCTCATCCGGGTCGGACAAATCGAGCCATGCGGTGCTGGAGTTCCGGCGCAGGCCGTTCGTGTCTTGCAGCACGATGTTTGTGCCCGGCACCACATCGAGCAGCGGCTTTTCCCAATGAATGCCATCCTTGCTCACGGCATAGCAGGTGGCGTAGGCCAGCGGCTTCTGCGAGGTGGCGGCGGTCCAGTACCAGGTTTTGAAGAGCTGGTCCTTCGGATCAAACCACACGCCGTCACTGAAAACACACGCACGGTTGCCCTCCCACGGCTTGTCCGGGCCAAACACAGGGCTTGCCTCGTGATACTTGGCGAGATGATGCGTGTGCTTCAGGGTTGTGCTCTCGATGAGAAAGTCATCCACGAACAGCTGCCTGCCGACATCGATGGGGATCACCTTCGGCGGGCTTTTCAAATAAGGTGGCTCGCTCAACGGCGCGCGTGTGAGGACCTTGGGATGCGGCGGCCAGTTATCGGGCAGCACGATCCCGTTGGTAAGTGTCTCGGCGCTGAGGTGTGATGCGATGACGAAGAGGAGGACGAGGAAGCGCATGATGGCAGTTTACGCCGCTCAGCGGCCGGAGCTGTCGTGCGGCTTTGCATCTGTGGAAGCACTGTCCTTCCTGCGCATGCAGGAGCCTACCCCGCCTTCACCAGCGTCACCAACTCCTGCAGCGAGGCTTTGGCATCGCCGAAAAGCATGCGGCAGTTGTCGCGGAGGAAGAGGGCGTTCTCGATGCCGGCGAAGCCTTTGCCCATGCTGCGCTTCATGACGATCACGGTGCCGGCCTTTTCGGCTTCGATGATGGGCATGCCGTAGATGGGGCTGGATTTGTCTTCGTGGGCGGCGGGGTTCACCACGTCGTTGGCGCCGATGACTAGGCACACGTCCACGTGCTCCATCTCGGGGTTGATCGTTTCCATTTCGATCAGCTGTTCGTAGGGCACATCGGCCTCGGCGAGCAGCACGTTCATGTGGCCGGGCATGCGACCGGCGACGGGGTGGATGGCGAAGCTGACTTCCACGCCTTTTTTGGCGAGTTCATCCGCCAGCTGCCGGACCTGATGCTGCGCCTGTGCCACGGCGAGTCCGTAACCGGGCACGATGACCACTCGTCCTGCCATGCCGAGCAGCAGGGCGGCCTCATCGGCCTGCACGGATTTCACACTGCCTGTGGCAGCGGCTGCTGCGCTGGCAGTGGCATCCACTTTGCCAAAGGCGCTGAAGAGCACATTCGTCACGGGCCGGTTCATGGCCTGGCACATGGCCAGGGTGAGGATGGTGCCGGAGGAGCCGACGAGCGTGCCGGCGATGATCATGGCGACATTGTCGATGGCAAAACCGTCCGCCGCGACGGCGAGGCCGGTGAAGGAATTCAGCAGCGAAATGACCACCGGCATGTCCGCGCCGCCGATGGGCATGACCATCAGCACGCCGAGTGCGAGCGCGATCACCAGGAACAAACACATGAGCACCATGCTATGCGAGCCTGCTGCCATCGCGAGCGCCAGCAGCAGGCTGACCACGAAGAGCAGGCCGTTCAACATCTGTTGCGCGGGATAGGTCACCGGTTTGTCGAAATGGCCTTCGAGCTTGAAGAAGGCGATGATGCTGCCTGACAGAGACACCGCACCGATCATGGCCGCGCACAGCATGGAGATCACAAAGACCAGGCTCGATTTTTGAGTGAGATGCGCGAATTCAATCGCCGCCACCAAGGCTGCCGCACCACCACCGGCCCCATTGAAGAGCGCCACCATCTGTGGCATGGCGGTCATCTTCACCTTGTAGGCGCCTGCGGCACCCACGACCAGGCCCAGCAGGATGCCGACAAAAATGAGGAGCCACTTCCATAGCGAGACGCCTTCTCCGTGAGAGCCATGCAGCTGCGGCAGCACTGCCAGCAGGGCGATCACCATGCCCAGACCCGCAATGAGATTTCCCCGCCGCGCGGTCTTGGGTGAGGCCAGCAGTTTGATGCCGAGGATGAACAGCACAGAAGCGATCAGAAAGGCAAAGGAGGTGATCATGGGGGCGTTTGACTTCGTCTATCTCCACTTTGTTCCGGTTGTCTCACTTCTTGCGTTTGAACATTTGCAGCATGCGGTCGGTGACCATGAAGCCGCCGAACACGTTGGCTGAACCCAGCACGACAGCGGCGAATCCGGCGGCGGATTGCATGAAGCCGTCGGCCTCGGCCAGCGCCAGCATGCCGCCGAGAAGGATGATGCCATGGATCGCATTGGTGCCGGACATCAGCGGCGTGTGCAGCATGGACGGCACCTTGGAGATGAGCTCGAAGCCGAGAAAAACCGACAGCACGAAGATGACAAAGATGAGCATTTCCACGGTCATGGCAGGTCAGGTGGCGGTGGCGAGTTTGTCGTTCACGATGCGCCCGCCGTGGGTGACGACGCAGCTTTTGAGAATGTCATCGTCCAGGTTCAGCTTCAGCGCCTGCGTCTCCTTGTCCCAGAATTCCGTGAGCAGTGCAGTGAGATTGGACGATTACATCTGACTCGCATGCACCGGCACACGGCCCGGCAGGCTCGCGATGCCGACGATCTTCACGCCCTTGCGCTCGATGATCTGGTCCGCCACCACGCCTTCGACGTTGCCGCCACTTTCGACGGCGAGATCCACCACGACGCTGCCCGGCTTCATCGCATCCAGCATCTCGCTGGTGAGCAGCAATGGAGCACGCCGGCCAAACACCTGCGCCGTGGTGATGACGATGTCCGACTCCGCGCACACGCGAGCCATGCCTTCGCGCTGGAGCTTGAGCTGGTCATCGGTCAGCGCCTTGGCGTAACCGCCTTCCGTCTGCCCGGTCTCACCCACGTCGATCTTCACAAACCTAGCACCGAGTGATTTCACCTGCTCCTCAACGACTGGCCGCGTATCAAAGGCTTCCACCTTGGCACCCAGACGTTTGGCCGTGGCGATGGCCTGCAATCCCGCCACGCCTGCGCCGATGATGAAAACCTTCACCGGCTTGATCGTGCCTGCGGGTGTCATCATCATCGGGAAAATTTTGCCGGACTGCCCTGCGGCCACGATCACGGCGGCGTAACCCGCCAGACTCGCCTGTGAGGAGAGCACATCCATCTTCTGCGCCCGCGTGCTGCGCGGTACCATTTCCATGCTGATGGCGCTGACACTGCGTGCGGCCAGCGCACGGATCAATTCAGGAGATTGAAATGGATCTAGCAGCGCGATGAACACCCCGCCTTCACGCAGGGCGCTCACTTCATCGAGCGTCGGCTTGCGAACATGGAGGATGACATCTGCCGCAGCCAACATCGCGGCGCGGTCTGCACACACTGCTGCGCCTGCTCTCGAGTAATCCATATCACTGTGACCGCAAGAAAGCCCCAGTCCTGCTTCCACTTCGATCTTCGCCCCCAGGGCCGCAAGCTTGGCCACATGCTCAGGCACCAAGGCGGTGCGCGTTTCTCCCACATGGGTTTCTTTGGGAACAGCGACAGTCATCTGGATGGGAGGACACGAACGATGATGAAGCCTGACACCTGGCCCGCATCATGTAAAGAATGAAAGGAGAGTGCGTGGATAGGCCCCGGTCCTAGTGACCAGAGCTGAACGCTCAGCTTCAGATAAGCTCTCGCAACGGCGCACCCTGATCCACGATGAAGTTGGGCCTGCCCTGATGATCGGTATAAATCGTATCAAGCGGGACACCCATGTGGTGGTAAATGGTGGCGGCGAGATCGCCGGGAGTGACTGGGCGTTCATCAATCTGGCCGCCGTCTTTGTCGGAGGTGCCAATGACCTGGCCATGACGGAAGCCCCCACCGGCGAGGGACATGGACATGACGTAGGGCCAGTGGTTGCGGCCATCGGTGCTGCCCTGCGTGCCGAGTGTGGGCGTGCGGCCAAACTCGCCCATGGTGATGACGAGCGTGTTTTCGAGAAGGCCGCGTTCAGCGAGGTCGCTCACGAGAGTGGTGATGACGTGGTCGAACACTGGCAGCAGTGGGCGCAGGCCATTCCAGATGCCGCCGTAGGGCGGGATGTTGTCGCCGTGATTATCCCAGGTGCCGGAGGCGCCGTGATTGCTGAGATCGATGGTGACGAAGGATGAACCGCGCTCGACGAGTCGACGCGCGAGGAGCGCCTGCTTGGCCCAGTCATGCTCTCCGTAGCGGTCGCGTACTTTTTGCGGTTCCTTGCTGAGATCAAAAGCCTCCTGCGCCCGGCCACCGGCGACGATGTCGAAGGCGGTCTGCGAAAAGCTGTCCATGGCGCTCATCATGCCGCTGGCATCGATGTCTGCGCGCAGGCCGTCCATCTGTTTGCTCAGCGACTGGCGCGCTTGCAAGCGATCCATGCTGAGGCCGGAGGGAAGCTGGAAGAGCTTTGTGGCGCTGCTGCCATCGAAGGGATCATACTGCGTGCCGAGGTAGCCGCCCCACGCGACGTGCGAGCGCGACTTCATGTTCAGCACGACATAAGGCGGCATGGCCGGATGATTGGCCCCGCGATGCTTTGCCACGATGCTGCCGAAGGAGGGATAGTACTTCGCCTTCGGATTCGTGCGCGGCTCGTTGGCGAGGTTCGCGGTCTGCATGACCATGTTTGGCTCATGGTTACTGAAGCGGCAGTCCACCGAGCGGATGAGCGTGAACTTGTCCAGCATGGCGGCCTGCTTGGGCAGATACTCGCAGATGTGAGTGCCGGGCAGCTTGGTGGGGATCGTTTTGAAGGGGCCGCGAATCTCACGGGGACGGTCGGGCTTCGGATCCCAGGTGTCGATCTGCGAGGGGCCGCCGGTCATCCAGAGCAGGATCACTGCTTTGCCGCTCTTGGTGGTCTTTCCCTCCGCACGCAGCTTCGTCAGCGCAGGCAGGGAGAGCCCGCCCAGGCCTGCGAGACTCGTCTTCAACACCGAGCGCCGGCTGTGGACGACCACGCCATCCCGCACACGCGGGTTCATGAACGTGAATGCATGCGGGGCGCTGTGGCCTTCGCAGGGATGATCGGGAGATGACATCGGAGTTCAATACGCAGAGCCGGGAGCAACTCTAACCGCGCACTTCAAATCCGTCCCTGCATTCACTTCACCACCCTCAAATACGCAATCAAATCCGCCAGCGACTGCGGCGTGAGCGCGGCTTCGAGGCCCTCTGGCATTAAAGACGTGCCTGTGCTCTGCAATCTCGCAATCTCGCTGCGCAGCACGGACTTCGTCAGATTCCCCGCCATCTTCAGCGTCAGGCTCGCGCTCGTTTCCGTGGCGATCACTCCATAGAGCTGCTCGCCGCTTTTGAGCGTGCAGTGATAGGCCATGAATCCCGGCTCAATGATCGCGCTCGGGTCGAGGATGGAATTGAGAAGCTTTTCCGCATCATGCTGCACCACACTGCGCAGGTCCGGCCCCAGTTCGATGCCCACACCATCCAGCTTGTGACAGCTGATGCATACTTGTGCGAACATCGTCTTTCCCTTCGCCGCGTCGCCTGCCAGTTTCAGCGCGGGTTTGAACTTCTCAACCACCGCTGCGCGTGTGGCGCTCGTGGCATCTGCAAACACGGCCGCCGCCTGTTTCGCGATTTCCTTTTTCGGGTGTTTCGTCAGACGTGCGCGAAGTGCCGCATCACATGATTTTGCCTCTGGCCGCTGCAGCAGCGCCAGCGTCCAGGCATCGCTGGAGAGCAGTGTCTCGATGATCTGAAGCCGCACCGACGGTGTCCGTTCATTCCAGCCTGCCAGCAGGAACTCCGGTCCGTCCTTGGGCTGCAGTTTTGCCACCAAACGCAGCACCTCGGCGTTTGCAGACTTCTTCCAGAGTTCCGGCAGCAGGGTCTTCACCATCTCGCGATGCTCACGATCTGAGGCCAGCAACGCCACGGCCTCCATGGGTGGAGCCTCCTTGGCTGCTTTGACTTCATCTGCCGCCGTGTGGAGAAGGTCGGCCATTTTCTTCAACGCCTGCTGCGCCTCTGCCGAGGTCACCTGCTGCGTGAAGGCGGACAGTGAGAGCCCCTTTTCATCAAGGACAGCAAGCAGTTCGGTGGCATGTTTTTGAGCTCCCCGGTGGGACAGCAGGGTGGCGATCGCCTTTTCATTTTTCATTGCCAAAGCGCAGCGAAACAGCATGCCGATGACCTGGTTGTTTTCTGGTGCCGCACTTTCAGGAAAGCGTGTGCAAACACCCTCCAAATGCGGAATCACCGAACTCAGTGCCGCGCCTTGAAGGGACGAACCTGCTGGAGCCCCACGCAGCTGTTGCGCCAGCAGATCAGCCACCCAGTCGCCTTTCAGTTCACCGAGGGTGCAGGCCAGTTGCAGCTGCACTTTCGCGTCTTTGTCGTTCACGAGCTTCGCCAGCGTCTTTTGCAGGGACGATGATTCGTTGTCTTTCAATTCTAGCTTCTCTGCCATCTGCAATGCCTGCTCACGCACATGTGGTGATGCATCTGCCAGCAGTGACAAACATGCGGCGGTGCTGAGCTTCTTCATGGCCAGCAGTGTCCACGCGGCCTGTGCCCGCGATTGGGGCTGCTTGGAGTTGAGGAGATCTTCGATGGCTGTCTTCTCACCGCTCCATGCGAGCTGCATCTGCGCCTTGTCACGCTGCCAGCCATTCGAGGAACTCAAATCTTGTATTGTAGTCCCGCCTTTAGGCGGTTCTGGAGCGCGCGTGATTTTCCAAATCCTGCCCTTGTCGTCTCCCTCGCGGTAATGCGGCAGCAGTTCATCTTTGCCGTTTTGCGGCAGCCATTGTGGGTGCTCGATCATGTAGCGGTACATGTCCGCGACCCACAGTGCGCCATCGGGTCCGGTGCGGACCATGACGGGGCGGCACCAGCGGTCTTCGCTGGCTAGGAAATCCAGCTTCGATTCCGCCGGATCGCGGGCGACCTTGAAGGTCACGCCGTCGTCTTCGAGGATGTGATGTTGCACGACGTTGTGGAAGGGTTCGCAGGTGAAGGCGTGGGTTTTTCGGTCATCAAACAGCATGCGATCTCGATACACCTCAATGCCGCAGGCGCTGGTGAAGCGGCCTGCTTGATCGAAGCTGTGAAAGCGTTTCTCCATGCTGCTGGCGGGATACACCGATGGATTGCGCGGGAAGAGCTGATGAATCGGGTCAGGCGGAATGACGTGCGGATTTCTGCGCAGGTAGTGATCCTGCAGCACGTAGTGCCACAGCGGAAAGCTGTTCTGCACGCCGAACCAGTGGCCCCAGTCATCCTTGGCACGACCGAATTGCGAGGGGCCGCTCTGCGGATCAAATTCGCCCGTGTCCGGCTTGAAGCGGAAGTCGCGGCTGCCGAGGTCGATCTTCTCGCCGGTGAGCTTGGATTCGATCTGCGTGCCTTTGTTGTAGCCACCGTGGTGCGCGCCCGCCGCGCAGTACACCCAGCCGTCCATGCCCCAGCGCAGGCCGTTCACGCGGAGTTGCTGATTTCCTGTGCTGAAGCCGGTGAAGAGCACCTGCTTTTCTCCATTCGGCTTGATGAAAAAGATGTCCGGCGCGGCGGTCACGATGACGCCATCGCGCCAGGTCAGGATGCCGGTGGGATAGCTCAGGTCGTTGACGATCACCGTGCGCTTGTCATAGCGACCGTCCGCATTGGCGTCTTCCAGCATCACCACACGTCCGCCCGCCTTGCCGTTGCCATCCATGCCCAGCGGGTAATCCGCCATCTCTATCACCCAGAGCCTTCCTTTGTCATCCCAGTCAAAGGCCACAGGATCCAGCACTACAGGCTCTGCCGCGATGAGTTCGATACGATAGCCCTCGCGCACATGCCACTTCTTCGCCGACTCCTCTGGGGAGAGCGGAGGTGTTGCCGTTTGCAGCTTCGCAGGCGCAGGTGGTGTCATGCCGCTGGCCTTGTAATGCGCTGCGGTTTCATCTGCGGTGAGAGCGTCATTGTAGAAAGCCACCTCGTCGATTTTGCCTTCGAAGTTGAACAGATTGTCGCTGCGCCCGCCGATGAACCACTGATCTTTGGGCGTGTGGGTAATGTCCAGTTCACCTTCGATCTCAGGGTTGCCGTCCAGAAACACCTGCAATCGCTTCCCCGTGCGGTTCAGCACCACGTGATGCCATTGCTTGAGCGCCAGCTTGGTTTTTCCTGAGATCAGACCCTTCGCAGTGTTGCCATTGTAAACAAACAGGCAGCCTGGTGCGGCATCGGCATGCGAGCCACCGATGCCGAGATGATCTCCCGGGCAGGTCTTGTCGCCTTCCGGACCACGTGAGAAAAGGTAGCCTGTCACTGCACGCGCACCTGTGGACAGCGCATTCCAGAACCAGAACTCCACGCTGTAGTCGCTGCCGGTCATCGGAAAGCCGTCCACACGGCCGCCTGCAAAATGCGGTGCACGATTGATGCCCCTGCCGGAGAAGGCCTCCCCCTGCGGACCTTCCAGATAGCGGGCTACACCCGACTCATAACGTGGTTCCTCGCCACGCCAGTC
>JAPLUN010000039.1 GCA_026397715.1 Verrucomicrobiota bacterium | reverse complement strand
AAAGCGCTGCTCGGCATGTTTTTCGCCGGCATAGGCTTTGACCAGCCTGATGCCCGAAAACGATTCCTGCATGGCCACCATCAGCTCTCTTGAATCATATTCCTCACGTGCTCCTGATTTTCGCACCCGTTTGCCGATGCGAATAATCGGCAGGAGGCAGGCCGGGAAGACGACGAGTGACATGAGGGTGAAAAACCAATCCTGCGCAAAGAGGACAACAAGAATAGAGATGATGGTCAGGGGACGCTGCGCAAGAATTTGAATCAACTGCATGGCATTGCGCTGGACCGTGGCAGTTTGGTTGGTCACCGTCTGCATAAGTTCGCCTGTTTTGGCGGAATTGAAAAAGACCGGAGACTGCCGCATCACGCAGTGAAAGGCATCATTTCGAAGCTGAAAGGCCACCTTGCTAGTCACCCACGCCTGCATGTAGCTGGAAAGGTAACCAAAAAAGCCGCGCAGAAAGATCAGAACTGGAATAAAGGAGCAGGCGATCATGACACCCGTCAGACCAATCGGGGCATCAGCATCGAGCCCAAACATCTTTGCTAGATTGATTTCACCAATCAAAGGCAGTTCGGTGCCCTCTCCCAGGGTGCGTGTCTTGCCTTTCAAGACCAGTGAGAAGATCAGCTGGAAACCAATCAGCATGAATCCGTTGAATACAGCGCTGAGCATTCCAAGCAGGACACTCAATGCGAAACGACCGCGATAAGGAAGTACATACTTCCATATGGATGTGAGCGTTTTTTTAACCAGGGCTGCGAACTGAAGGTCTTCCGTAAGGTGCATGAACGATAATGTATCAGGGGGTGGAAAATGCCGAGTGTTGCTGTCATACTAGCTGGTGAAATGCCACCAGCACAAGGCTCAACGCTCGCCGAGGTGCTGACGATAGATGGCATCCAGTCGGTCCAGCATCGTATCAAGACTGTGATGATTCACGATAAACTCTTGCCCCGTGCGGCACAGGGCCTGGGTTTGGAGCTTTTCCACCAGGGTTTCACGAATGGCGGAGGCAAGCGCGGCGGCGTCATGTGGTGGTACGAGCCGACCTGTTTCACCCCTCTTGATAATGCTGGGAATGCCGCCGACGTCACTGGCTACGACTGGAACTCCAATGGCCAGGGCTTGCAAACCTGACTGGGGTATGGCTTCGTGGAATGAGGGTATGGCAATGATGTCGAGTGCCCGCATGATTTCGGGGACGTCTTCCCGATGGCCTAAAAAGGTGAATTGATTCCCCACCGAGTGCTGTGAAACCACGGACTTTACATAATCGAGCGCCGGCCCCTCCCCGGCGATGATGCAGTGGACATCAATGCAATGCTGAGTTTTGAGCAAATGTACGGCCTCTGCCAGGACTTGAATACCCTTGGCGGCACGAATCACTGTGATCATGCCAATGAGTGGCGTTTGCGGGGACGGCACATGAGCAGAAAAATCTGCTTTTGGACCCTCCGGCTTGAAGCGTTCGAGATCGACCCCTGTAGGCAGGGTGGTGATGCCACCCGGGTCCAGATCAAAGGTGGAAATCAGTGAACTGGTGATTTTTGGGCTGGTCGTAATGATGTGATGACTCCACTCTTTATACATCAGGCGGCTGAGCGATTTATTCGGAATGGGGACGTCAAAATGGCGGCTGCGGATGATCAGGGGCACTCGTGCAATACGTGCCGCGAGGGTCAGTAACCAGCCATCCCGTGAACTGTGTGGATTCACAATCTCGATGTGATGGCGACGCAGCCACCACGCAAGTCTGAGGACATGAAACGGGAGCAGGCAGCGCTGATTGAAACGCTGGGCCAGGACCTGCACCCCAGCCTGGCTGGCGCGTTGATAAATCTGGCTGTCCATGGGGGCGATCAGCCAGACATCGCTGCCGCGGCGGCGGAATCCGTTTATTTCCGCCAGAATTCGGTGTTCCTGACCTCCCCAACCAAGGGAAGCTTCGGAGTGTGCAATGCGCCAGACGCGTTTGAGAGAAATTGAATCAGCCATGAAATCCACGCTGCTCTATTCCTCAAGCAGCATGGAGCCAACACCTTTTTTGGCGTGAAGTTTCAAGTGAAAACCGGCCCTGCTGGGGATGAAGTGCTTTTATCCTGCCGGGCGGTCAATATAGAGCGCATAGATGTCATTGAGACGATCCAGCATGGTGTCGATACTGTGATGATTTTCCACCATTTCGCGCCCGGCCCGGCACATTTTCTGTGTGCTTTCTTGCTCGTCGATTGCTTCTGCGATGCGTGTGGCGAGAGCTTCGGAATTGTTCATCGGGAAAATGCGTCCCGTAATGCTGTCCAGGATGATTTCCGGGATGCCACCACAGTCACTGCCTACCACCGGTGTACCGCAGGCCAGCGCCTGCAGGCCGATCTGTGGCACCCCCTCGTGCTTGAAAGAAGGAATGCACAAGACATTCAGCGCACGCAAAACGTTAGCAATGTCCTCACGATGTCCGGTGAAGTGGACGCAGTCCCCCACACCATGGATGTTTGCCATGTTGGCGAAGACCTCAATTGGAGCGCCGCCGCCGACAACCACGTATTGAAATTCACGGCCTGACTCGCGTAATTTTCGTATCGCAGCGAAGAAAACTTCATGGCCTTTCCATGAACGCAGCACGGACACCATTCCAATAACGGGAGGTGACCCAGGTCCGCTTTTCACCGGCAGTTCGGCTTTGGGGCCTTCGGGGTGAAACTGGCTCACATCAATGCCGGTGGGCAGCGTCGTTACTCGGTCCTCAGACAGTCGAAAAGTGGTGCGGATATAATCAGTGATTTTCCTGCTCGTCGTCAGCGCATGATCCGCAAGTGTTGTGAATTTATGCCTGCTGATGGTTGGCGTGCGATCAATCACGTCAATGTGCCGGGTACGGAGCAGCAGGGGCACACGCTGCAGCCGTGAGGCCATGCCCGCCAGCCAGCCGTCACGGGAACTGTGTGTATTGACGATCTGAATCCGTTCACGTCTCAAAGTGAGCGCCACGCGCAGCAGTTCGAGCGGCAGCAGCCTGCGGTCAAAAGTACAAGCATGGGTTGTTATGCCTGCCGCTTGAGCGCGCTCCATAATCTGGCTTTGAGGATGCGCCAGCAGCGAAACTGAGCAACCGCGTTGCTGAAAACCGATTAGTTCAGCCATGACGCGATGTTCCTGTCCACCCCAACCAAGTGAAGCCTCGGAATGGAGTATGCGCCAGCGCTGAGATTGAGTTGCAACCATGATTGGAAACCGTTGAAATGTAGTTCGTTGCGATAGCTGTTCGGTGACAGGCACTCACAAATAAAAGCTTAAACACAGTCATTTAAAAGCACTAAACCTAGAAATGCAATACCGTTAAAGTGTAATGGCAGGCGCTATAAAGAATGAGGCTGCGCCAAGATCCATGTGGAGATTTACAAAAAACACATTGGATATTCAATATATTTAGCTGTCATGGCAGGCGCTTCATTAGTCAGGGGCGCTTCCTTTTTGCAAAAAAGTTCTCGCAAGCCTCCTGCCTTGCCTTCATATCCACATTTCACATTTCTGATCTCTACATGACGTCATCCACCATCGGTATCATCGGCTTGGGCTATGTAGGTCTGCCTTTGAGCCTTCAGTTTGCCCGGACTGGCAGCACAGTGCTGGGATTCGATATTGATCCCGCCAAAATCAAAGCCTTGGAGGCTGGTGAGACCTACATCCTCCACATATCCTCTGAAGCCGTGCGTGCTCAGTGCGATGCGGGGCGCTTTTCCGCCACCACGGATTTTTCTCGCATCTCCGAATGTGAGGCCGTCATCATCTGCGTCCCCACGCCGCTGGCGAAACACCGCGAACCTGACCTCACCTATGTGCTGGACACCGGTCGCGCCATTGCTCCCCACCTGCAGCGTGGCCAGTTGGTGGTCTTGGAGTCCACCACTTATCCAGGGACAACGGACACAGAACTGAGGGAGGTTCTGGAAGCTGGTTCCGTCCTCAAAGCCGGGGTGGATTTTCATCTTGCCTTCTCGCCAGAACGCGAGGACCCAGGCAATCCGCAGAGCGATGTGGCGGTGATTCCGAAAATCGTCGGTGGCTTCACCCTTGAATGCCAGAAGCATGCACTGAGTGTTTATGGCCGGGCGATCAAGACACTCGTGCCGGTTGAGTCCTGCCGCGTTGCAGAGGCGGTGAAACTGACTGAAAACATTTTCCGGGCAGTGAACATCGCCATGGTGAATGAACTCAAGGTCGTCTATGCCGCGATGGGCATCGACATCTGGGATGTGATCGATGCCGCGAAGACGAAGCCGTTTGGCTTCATGCCGTTTTATCCTGGCCCCGGTCTCGGCGGCCATTGCATCCCGATCGATCCCTTTTACCTCACTTGGAAGGCACGTGAATACGGTCAGGAGACGCGTTTCATCGAGCTTGCTGGTGAGGTCAACACCGCCATGCCTGCTTACGTGATTCAGCGTGTGGGTGAGGCACTTGCCTCGCTGCACCTGACCATCCGCGACAGCCGCATCCTCATGATCGGCATCGCATACAAGTCCAACGTCGATGATGATCGCGAAAGCCCGGCCTACGTGCTATGGGATCTGCTCGAACAGCAGGGCGCGGAAGTGGATTACCACGACCCACATGTGCCGGTGATTCGCCCCTCACGTGAGCATGCTCATTTTGCCGGACGGCAGAGCGTCGCATTGGCGGCAGGCACACTGGCTGATTACGATCTCGTGCTGGTGGCTACCAATCACAAGGCGGTGGACGCTGCGCTAATCGCAGAAAATGCGCGGCTGGTGGTGGATTCACGCAATGCACTCAGTTCCCTGATGAAAGGCAAACCCAATTATTTTAAAGCATGAAGGCTCTCGTTACAGGCGGTGCAGGTTTTATCGGCTCACACATTTCAGAGGCACTCTGTCGCAGAGGGGCCGAAGTCATCGTGTTGGACAATCTTTCTCTTGGCAATCCCGCCAACCTCCATTGGAAACAGCCCGGGGATAAGATCGACCTCGTTGAGGGCGATATTCGCGATCAAGCCCTGCTGGCAAAGCTGATGCCTGGTATTGACTGGGTGTTTCACCAGGGCGCGCTTCCCTCGGTGCCGCGTTCAGTCGCTGAGCCGCTTGAGAGCAACGCACAAAACTTGGACGGCACGCTGAACGTGCTTCTGGCCGCGCGCGATGCAGGCGTAAAGCGCCTGATGTTTGCATCCTCGTCCTCCATCTACGGCAACGCAGATGTCCCTGAAAAACATGAAGGGCTGCCCGTGCAGCCGCTTTCCCCATACGCGCTGCAAAAGTACGGCGGCGAGCGCTACTGCCAGCTCTTTTATCAGCTCTATGGCTTTGAAGCCATAGCGTTGCGCTACTTCAATATCTTCGGTCCACGCCAGGCTTTTGATTCGCCCTACTCCGGTGTGATCGCCAAGTTCTGCACCTTCATGTTGGAGGGCAAGCCTCCCGTGATCTTTGGTGACGGCAGTCAGGCCCGCGATTTCACCTTTGTGGACAATGCAGTCTCCGCGAATCTGCTCGCTGCCGAGGCACCTGCGGGGAAAGCTGCAGGCAAAGTCTTCAACGTTGCCGCCGGGCACTCCATTGACCTGATCCGCCTTGTGAAAGACATCAATCAGCTGACCGGTCAGGAACTGCAGCCAAGATTCGAACCGGCACGCGTAGGTGACGTTCTGCATTCTCTGGCAGACATAAGTGCGGCAAAAGTCGGCCTGGGCTATGAGGTTAAAGTCTCATGGGAGGAAGGACTCAGCAAGACACTGGAGTTTTACCGGCAGGTGGCCAATAAGATCTAGCCACGCTTGTCTGACCTTGCGTCGATTAGTCTCATAAAAATATGAAAGTTGTGATCTTATGCGGTGGTAAAGGCACCCGACTTCGTGAGGAAACTGAGTTCCGCCCGAAGCCGATGGCCCCAATCGGCGGCCAGCCAATTCTCTGGCACATCATGAAGACCTACGCGCACTACGGGCACAAGGAGTTCATCATCTGCCTGGGCTACAAGGGAGAATGCATCAAGGAGTACTTCCGCAATTATCTCTGGAATACTTCCGACGTGACGCTGTACCTCGGTCAAAATGCAGCGCTGCAATTTCATGACAAAAATGATGAAAAAGACTGGTCGGTGACTCTTGCGGATACAGGTGAACATACCTTGACCTCCGCCCGTGTGAAGCGCATCCAGCGTTATATCCCGGATGGAGAGCCATTCCTGCTAACCTACGGCGATGGCCTCTCCAACATCGATATCAATGCCTCCATTGCTGCGCATCATGCTTCCGGTAAGGTTTGCACTCTAACTGCTGTGCACCCCGCCGGACGCTTCGGTTCTTTGCGCATCGAGAGTGATAATACCATTCACATGTTCAACGAAAAGCCGCAGTACGAGGAGGCTTATGTCAATGGGGGCTACATGGTGTGCAATCATCGCATGTTTGACTACCTCAGCGATGACCCTCAGGTCATGCTCGAGCGCAAGCCGATCGATGACCTTGTCCGTGACAGCCAGCTCAATGCCTTTCGCCATGAAGACTTCTGGCAGCCCATGGATACCTACCAGGAGATGCAGCACCTCAATGAACTCTGGGCGCAAGGCAGGGCGCCTTGGAAAATCTGGTAGGCCTTATGCATTTTGCTGACACCTATCGCGGAAAGCGTGTCCTGCTCACAGGCCACACAGGCTTTAAGGGCAGCTGGCTTGCCGAATGGCTTCTCTCTTTAGGTGCCGAGGTGACAGGCCTCGCGCTGGAGCCCAATACTCAGCCTGCGATCTTTGATGAACTGAAACTCGCCAGTCGTCTCGATCATCACATCGGGGACATTCGTGACCTGGGTCTTGTTTGCCGGTTGGTCGAAAATACGCAGCCTGATTTTGTCTTTCACCTCGCCGCGCAGCCTCTCGTGCGGCTTTCCTACTCACAACCGGTCGACACCTTTGCCACCAATGTGATGGGCACTGTGCATGTCATGGAAGCAGTCCGTCAGGCTGCCCGGCCATGCACCTTGCTGTGCGTCTCGACGGACAAGTGTTACGACAATCGCGAATGGGTACACAGTTATAGGGAGGTGGATGCACTTGGCGGGCATGACCCCTACAGTGCTTCCAAAGGTGCTGCAGAGATCGCCATCAGCTCCTATCGCCGCTCGTTTTTCTCGGCTGCAAACACCGTTGTCCACCTCGCTTCCGCACGCGCTGGCAATGTGATTGGCGGTGGAGATTGGGCGCTGGACCGCATCATGCCTGACTGCATTCGTGCTCTCGCACGGCGTGAGTCTATC
>JAPLUN010000640.1 GCA_026397715.1 Verrucomicrobiota bacterium | reverse complement strand
TTGTAGAACTTATCCCAGTTCTCACGGAGGCCGGCATTCTCCTTGGAGAGAACGACCATGCCTTCGTCGTTTTCGAGGCGTTCGAGGAGGACTTCGACCTCATCGCCTACCTGGATGTCTTCATCTTCGAACTCGTTGGAGGGGATGGCTCCTTCGGACTTGTAGCCGATATCAACGAGGATGACCTGTGGTTTGATTTCAAGGATCTTGCCTTTGACGATGGATCCTTCGGAAAGCTCGCGGAAAGAACCTGCGATCAGGTCTGCGAGAGTAGCTGTTGCGCTCATTATCTGTTTTTACGGGTTGCGAGTGTTTAGGTGGGAACCGCTCGCAAACCTCCACTCCTGAGGCGCACGGCGGGCTTTCGTCCTGCAAAGCCAAAAGGCCTCCGGACAAGAGGGTCAGGATTCTCGGAGAGGTTCCGCGTTTGGCAAGGGGGAAAGTGGGCGAAAAAGCTGCCGGGCAGGAGTGTTCGATGGATTTCGGACCCCGCCCACAAGTGGTTCAAACACCCTCTGTCGCCGCCATCCGCACCTCAAACACCGTCTCGTCCTCTCGCGAACTGACGAGTCTCAATTCCGCGCCATTCGCACGGGCCAGCTCCGTGGCGATGTTGAGGCCGA
Source organism: Verrucomicrobiota bacterium (assembly GCA_026397715.1). Lineage (GTDB taxonomy): Bacteria > Verrucomicrobiota > Verrucomicrobiia > Verrucomicrobiales > Verrucomicrobiaceae > Prosthecobacter. Next base: position 10,695 of record JAPLUN010000640.1, on the reverse strand, counting down.
GGCCGAAGCCGTCGGTCTGCCGCGTGTGGGCCTTGTCCCCGCGGAAGAAGCGTTCGAAGAGGCGTTGCTGATTCTCCGCCGGGATGGCAGGGCCGGTGTTGGTGACAGTGAACACGATCTCCGTGTCCTGCTTCGAAAGCTGCAACGAGACGCGGCCTTGAGGGCGGTTGTATTTGATGGCGTTGCTCAGCAGGTTTTGAAACACCTGCTGCAGCAGCGCGCGGTCCGCATGCGCAGTAATGCCGGGATCGATGTGATGTTCCAGCGTCAGCCCGGCCTGTTCGCAGAGGATTTCCCCGTCTTCGATGAGGCGCTCAAGATCGATGCTGAGGTCATAGCTCTCCGGGTGCGTGGGCAGGCGGCCGGCGTCTGCCTGGGAGAGCAGCAGCAGGCTTTGCGTGATCTGTTTGAGGCGCGAGGCTTCGGAAAAGAGTGAGGCAAAGCGCTCATGCTCCACGCTGCCGGGAGCGGTGTGGCGCACCGCGTCATCGAGATCTGCCAGCATGATGGCCAGCGGGGTCTTCAGTTCGTGAGAGGCATCAGCCGTGAAGCGCACGGCCTGCTGGAAGCTGCCTTCAAGGCGCTGCATCATGCCGTTCAGCACGTCGATGAGCTGGGCAAACTCGCGGTTGTCATCGCGCTGCACGGGAATGCGCTCGGCCAAGTCACTCGCTGTGAGGCGCTGGGCTGTGCTGACCACGCGCTCCAGCGGCCGCATGGCCTGCCCGGAAGTCCACAGCGCACCGAAGCCGGCCAGCACCAGACCCAGTGCTCCCGCACCCACGTACCACCAGGCCATGCGGTTGACCTCCGCATAAAAATCCGTGAGCGAGAGGCCGATGAAGATGGTGTACGTGGGGCTGCTGAAAGCCCCAAAACGCCAGTCGATGCCGCCCGAGCGTGCGGTGAAGGTGGTCGGCTCGCGCACCATGGGCATCTGTGGCCGGAAGGGCAGATCGCGCTCCTGCGGAGGTGGCGGCCTGCCAAATCCTGGCGTACCGAGCAAATCGTCAAATTCGTTTTCCCTCCGTGGTGGCGGTGGCTCACGCCGCCGTCCGCCGGGTGGGCCGGGGCCTCCGCCAGGGGGCGCGACTGGCGGCGCCCGGCCGATTTCCTCCTGAGTCGGGAAGCAGCTGCGGAAGTACACGTTCAGATCTTTTGGGGCGTTGGGCGTGGCAAACAGGGTCTTCCCCTGCGCATGCTCTTGTACCACCAGCACTGCATGGGTGGCATTATGCTCAGCTGAAGTGCCAAAGACGAGATCGGCGATCAATTTGAACTGATCATCCGTCGTGTAGGGGTCGATGCGGTTCCACACCCGCTGGGCAGGAGCGATGATGCGGTCATCGACACTGCGTTCCAGCGTATGACTGGCATACCACCAGGCGGCGGCACCAAAGCCCGCCACCAGCGTCCCTGCGACGATCATCGTCTGCAGGGCCAGGCGGATGCGGAAGCTGCGGGTGTTGGCCGGGGCGCTCATTCAAGGAGGTGAACACGCAGACTCTCATGCGGGGAGCGAGGATGCGCACGAAGATAAACGCCTATTAATGTCCGCCCGCAGCCCTGTGTCATGCACCGTTGCTCCAATGCATGGGTAACCACCCCACACCGCCATGCACCTTGGAGAAGACCACGCCAGCAGCCACACCACGGATTCATCCGCCCTCAATGCCACCTCAATGCTCTACAGCCGCCACTGGCCCGTGCTCTGCGCTTTCGCACGGGCACGCGGCTGTGAAGTTCACGATGCCGAAGACGCCGTGCAGGAGTTGTTTGCCAAACTCGTGGCTCAGGGCCAGCACGAGCGTGCGGCGGCCATCGTGGATCATGGTGAGCAGGCAGCCTTCCTCTTTGCCCGGCTGCGCACGCATTTGATCAAGCGCTGGCAGCACCGCACACGGCAGCGCCGTGGAGGTGGCGTGGTCTGCTTCTCGTTGAGTGATGAAAATGGCGGCAACATCGACTTGGTCGATTCACGTCCGTCTCCAGATGGAGAAATGGACCGTGAGTGGGCCAGAGGCGTGATCGAGCGCGCATTGCATTCATTCAGTCTTGAACTTCACGCGCAGGGTCGTGGCGCAGTCTGGGACTGCCTTGAGGAAAATATCGTCAAAGGCTGCCGTGCGGCACGTCCGCAGAGTGGCGCACTGCGCACGGCGCTTCACCGTGCCAAACGCCGCCTGCGCATGCTGATCCTGGCTGAATGCCGCGAGGACGAAAGCATGCTGCATGCCGTGCTGGCATGAGCCGGGACCCTCACAGGCTCAGCGGAAAATGCCGCGTTTCGGTGGAGATTCTTCGGGATGCTTTTTCGCCTCCTCAGAACGGAGTCTTTCCGCCGTGTCTTTGTACCAAAGGGGGCCATTGACCTTGAAGTTGTAAATCAAGTCACGGAAGTCGGTCATCAAACGCTGGTCGTTCATCAGCGCTCCCAGCAGACCTTTGCCGGAGGAGATGTTGGCACCTACTACCGCGAATGTGTCGGCGGCCTTTTTGATCGACTGCAGGGATTCATCGGCAGTCGCCATCAGTTTGTCTGCCTTGGCGATGGCGGGGTCGAGTTTGTCAAACATGGGGCCGAGTTTCTTGCTCGACTCCTCCATGTTTTTGGCTGCACCTTTGAAACTGGTGGCGGCGTCCTTGAGTTCCGCGAGCGCGGTCTTCAGGGTCTGGGCGTTTTCTTCGCCCAGCACCTTGTCATCCACACGCTTGAGCGTGTTGTTGAGGTGCTCCATGCCTTCCTTGAAATTTAAAATCGTGGCATCGGAGAGAGCATCTTTGTTCACCTTGCCCATCGCCGACTGGACATCTTTGAGGGCGACGCGCACGTCATCCAGCACCACATCGACTTTCTTGCCGACCTTCTCCGCCTGGCTCTGCAGGTCGTTCAGGCCGCCGCCTTTTTCACCTTCGATGATCTTGTCATAATCATGCGGCAGGAAGACATCCGTATGTTTGCCGGTGGGTTTGATTTCCACCAGCGCATCTCCCATCAGACCGGCTGAACCGATACCAAAGGTGGCATCGGCGGGGACCATGACGTCCCTGAAGAGTTCCAAGTCGAGAATGACACCCGTGAAGGTGTCGTTGAGCTGCGGCTTTTTGTCCACCTTGCCCACGCGGGAGCCACCGAGGAACACGGGGGAGCCCTCCTTGATGCCGGCGGCATTTGGAAAGGCCACCTGCAGATGGTAGGTGTCCTTGAACACTTCGCGCACGCGTCCGAACATCAGAATGAGGCCACCGAGCAGAAGCAGTCCGACGAACAGAAAGAGTCCGACGAGCATTTCGGTTTTTTTATCGCTGTCGATCATGAGATGAGAAGAATGAGGGTGAAAAGGGAGGGGTTCAACCGGTGATGTCAGAACGGCCGTTGATAAAGTCCTGCACGATTTGATCGGTGGACTCACGCAGCTCCGTGGGAGTGCCCAGAAAACGGATCTGGCCGCGGTAGAGCATGGCCACACGGTCGGCGATCTTGAAGACGCTGCGCATGTCGTGGGTGACGATGATGGACGTGACTTTGTAGCGGCGCTGCATGCGCAGAATCATCTGGTCGATGACGTCAGAGCCGATGGGGTCGAGACCGGAGTTGGGCTCGTCATACAGGATGCACTCGCTGTGGTCGATGATCGCACGCGCGATGCCGGTGCGTTTGCGCATGCCACCCGAAAGAGCGGTCGGGAATTTATGCCGGTGTTCGTCCAGATCCACGGCCTGCAGGGCTTCACGCACGCGGCGGTCGATTTCCGCCCGGTCACGCACGCCGTGTTCCAGAAGCGGGAAGGCCACATTTTGCTCGACCGTGAGATTGTCAAAGAGTGCCGCGCCCTGGAAGAGCATGCTCACCTTCTTCCGAATGGGGGCCATCTCACGTTCCTTCAAACGGTTCACATGCACGCCATCCACGTAGATCTCCCCGCTGTCCGGTTTGATCAGGCCGATGATGTGTTTCAGCGTCACCGTCTTGCCCTCACCGCTGGGGCCGATGATGCAAAGCGTTTCACCATGCTGGAGCGTGAGGTTGATGTTCAGCAGCACCTGCTGGCTGCCAAAGCGTTTGCTGACGTTTTTCAACTCAATGAAAGCATGCGTACTGCCGTTTTCAGAGGCAGGGGCAGAGGCTGGAGTCGTGCCGGTGGTGGGTTCAGCCATGACTTAGGCAGTGCCGATGGGGAAGACGTAGTTGAGCAGGATGGAGAGGAAAAAATTGACGATGAGCAGCACGAGCGAGGAGATGACCACCGCGCGGGTCGTTCCCAGGCCGACACCGACCGCGCCGTTTTCAGCGGACAATCCCTGATGGCATGAAATCAAAGTGATCAGCATCCCAAACACGAAGCCTTTGATCATGCCAATGCTGAGATCCTCCATGTTCGTGTGATCGAGCATGTGGGTGAGGTACCATGCGGAGGGCATGTCATAGCCGAAGCTCGTCACCAGATAGGAGGCAAACAGGCCGAAGGAAATGCTCTCCGCCACCAGGAACGGCATGGAGATCATCATCGCCAGGAAACGTGGCAGGACCAGGAAATCGACCGGGTGCACACCCATCACGCGCAGGGCGTCGACCTGTTCGGTCACTTTCATGGTGCCAATGTCAGCCGCCATGGCAGCGCCCACTCGGCCGGCCACCATCAGCCCGGCCAGCACCGGGCCCAACTCACGGCAGAGCGCCACGGAGACCACGGCACCCACGGTGGTCTCAAATCCGAAGTCCTTGAACTTGGCGTAGCTTTGAAAGGTGAACACTGCACCAGTGAAGGCGCCGGTCACAATTACCACCGCCTGTGAGCCATAACCGATGGCCACAATCTGCTGTGCCACCAGCCTGAGCCGCCACACGCCCGAACGAACAGCAATCGTCAACTCGCGCATCAAATCTGCGAGTTGTCCGAGATAGACTAAAAAATGTAGGAAGGTGCGGCCCGGTAGGATCAGCAGGCCTGAAGGTAAATCCATTACGCTTTCATCATCGCATGTTGTGGCAGTAAGGCAAATCAACGGAACCGTTGCAGACGAAAATGAAAAGCCCCGTCTGGAGAAGATCCAGACGGGGCAAAGGTGTTGAACGACTGCTTGTAGCAACGAATGCTACTGCGGTGGCACGCGGAAGAGCTTGCCGGTGTAGGGGCATTTGACTTCCATGCCGACGGGAAGGCCGGTCACATCCACCAGCTGATGCTTGGCGGCAAACGGGCTGTTCACAAAACCTGGGCGTCCGGCGATGGGAGATCCATAGGGCAACTCAGCCACAGCAGGGGCGGGAGTTGTCGGAGCCACCGATGGGGCGGAGGGGGTTGTCGTGGTCATGGCAGCCACGTTGCTGTTAGGAGCAACAGGTGTGGTGCGCGGACGCTCAGGCGCTGCGGGTGTCTTTGGACGGCTCGCAGCGACGTTGGAAGGGGCGGCGCTCACGCTGCCCGGAACAAGGAAGGGACGCTGTGTGTAGGGGCAGACCACTTTGGAGCCAGCAGACATTCCGCGCACATCCACCAGACGTGGAGGATTGGTGAAGGGAGTGCGAACATAGCCGGGGAGGTCTGGCACTGCCTGCGCAACAGGCATCGTGGATGCATTCAGCATCGCAGGAGGCGGTGTCGCAGGACGGTCAGGACCCACGATCGGGCTGGGCGTCTGCACGGGCGTCGTGCTTTTTGCCAGCGTCGGCGATCCAGAAGTGGATCCGAGCGGACGACTTTCGTGTCCCATGTAGTAGGTGATGAGCCCACGACTCTGGATAGCCTGCCATGCCTCACGAGGAGGAACGGCACAGGATGCCAGCATGAGCGTCACAACACTTGTTGCGACGAGATGAACCTGGGAATGAGGTGCTTTGGACATAGGCTTAGCGAACGGTTAATTTTTGAAGTGGCATTCTCATTTTAACGATCTTTTTAAATTATGCAACAACAAGGATGGTAATGCTAAGCAACAAAATCCATCTTTATTAAAATAACAATAATATCATGCCTGCCTTGTATATCTCGCTGAGATGTGCGCTTTTGACTTCATGCAATGGCGCATCATCACTGTAGGGAAGCCCGGTCACCCTTGGGTTAAAGAGGCTGTGGAGCTCTATTGGAAGAGGCTTCAGCACTACAGTCATTTCGAGCATGTCGTTATTAAAGAGGCTCCTCTAGAGAGGGTGGAGAAGCAGATCGAGGCCGCTTGTGCCGGTGATCTTTGCATTCTTTTAGACGAACGCGGCAGGCAATTGCGCAGTGTCGAGATGGCGAAATGGATTGAAAACGAAGAGGTTTCCGGTCGCAAACGCATCTGTCTCGTGATTGGGGGGGCGGACGGCCACTCCCCGCAGTTTCGTGCCAAGGCCAAAATGGCCTGGTCCCTCTCCACCCTCACCATGCAGCATGATGTTGCCTGGGTGATGCTGATGGAGCAGATTTACCGCGCCTATACCATCATTCGCGGGGAGCCGTACCATCGGGAATGATTTCATCAGGCTTAAGGATGAAACTTGCCTCTAGGCTCGTTTATTGCTGAACTGAGTCGCAAATCTTCGCACTTTCGCCTTGCTGATAACTTGGGAGAACCTAAATTTCAAATTTTCTCAACTAATCGAGACATGTCATCTTCGGTCCTCAGAAACGTCATTCACCCCAAGGCGCAGTCCGCGCCGTTGGAGAAGGCGCGTGACGAGGCCCAGGACCCGCGCTCGGGAGTTCAGGGGGGCGCAGATTTCCCCAAACACGAATCAGAGGATATGGAGCTGGTGCTGGGTGTGCTGGTGGAAAACGCTCCGGTGGCCATGGCCATGTTTGACCGTGGCATGCGCTACATGCTCGCCAACCGCCAGTGGATCACTGAATTCGGCCTGCAGCAGGTGCAGCCATTGGTCGGCAAGAGCCAGTATGAAATTTTTCCAGGCCTGCACCCGGGCTGGAGACAGGTCTATGAACGTGCACTGCAGGGGCACATCGTCCGCAGCGAGCATGATTCCCTTAGCGGACCTGACGGCCAGCATCTGGTCTATCGCTGGGAAGTGCGGCCCTGGCGCAAGAAGCGTGATGCCGCTGTCGGCGGCCTGATGGTCACCTGTGAGAAATTCAGCTCGCCACAGTCTTCCGGTGAAGATGCAGTCAAAGCAGCTCCTTCCTCGGAGGATCAAGACAGATCCCAGCCAGCGGCGAAAACGCCCGATCCGCTGGACTGCTCCATTCCGATGCTGATCCTCAATCTGGACGGAGCGATCCTGCGCGCCAACGTCGCTGCTGCGCATCTGACCTTGGACAAAGGAATTCAGGAGGGCACCACCTGCTTTTGGGAAGTGTTCGGCGAAGGCCGGGACTACAGCGCCCTGCGTCAGCAGACGCTCGATGCACTCACCCGAGTGGCGCTGGCTCACTCACCGGTTCCGGTCTATATCACCACGCACAAGGATTCCTCCCCGGATCCTTCCGTCCCTTCCCGCTGGCTGGTTTCAGCTCTGGCACGCAAAGGGGCGGATGATTCCCCTCGCCAGGTCATGGTGATGGGCTTCCCTTCACCGCCAGCCGCGGAAATCGCACCTCGCTTCATCCCTCCAGTGGCTATGCCTGCACCTGTGGTGGTTCCCCCTCCGCTTCCTGTGGCAGCACCGGTGGATGATGCCGCACAGCAGCGTTTGGAAAACGAGCTTTCGCGTGCACGGCAGGAACTGCGCACTCTCGCCGAGGCGCAGCAGGCCTTCGGCAGGCGTGAGTCCCGACTGCGCAGCTATCTCGAAGGCATTCCCTGCGGAGTCTTCGTTTTGGATGAACGTGGCGTGCCAGTGTATCAGAATGAAGGCTTGGCCAAACTGCTGGGGCGTCCGCTCGCAGCGGATCAAACCGTCGAAAGCTGGCTGGCTCATGCATGTTCCACCGAGGAGCATCGCGCGCAGGTCGTGCTGGCCTGGCGTGAAAGCGTCTGGCGGCGTCAGTTAACGCGCACCGTGTCTCTCGCCACAGCGGACGGCCTGCTCAAAGAGCTCGAGTTTCATCCCATTGCCCTGCCCGGCGGAGGGCTGCTCGTCAGCATTCAGGACGCCACCGAGCACACCCGTCATGAAGAGCAGCTCCGCAGCATGGAGGCCAAGCTCCGTACGCTCATGCAGGGCAGTCCCATCGCCATTGTCATGACGGACAAGGCCGGCGTCATCTTCGAGGTCAACCAGCATGCCGAAGAACTTCTCGGCAAGGCCAAGTCTGAGCTGCGGCGCTATCCGCTGGATGCCTGGCTGGATCCTGAAAGCGCCACTGCGCGGCGTGATGCTCTGCGCTCCCTGCAAAGCAGCGGCCGTCAGGCGGAGGCGCTCGGAGTTCGCATCAAACGCATCGATGGTTCTTTCTCGCACGCCATCCTGCACCTTGCAGCCGTTCCAGATGCGCAGGGGGAAACCCATTGCACCATCCATTACTTGCAGGAGGTGAACGAAGCCGTAAGCGCCACCCTGCCAGAGCCAGCGTTTCCCGCCGCACCCACTTCCCAGACGTCTGCCCCAGCGCCCCGGCCGACCAGCGTCATCCTGCTCACGACCGATGCGAATGGCCGCGTGCGCACCTGGTCGGTGCACGCCCAGCAATTGTTCAGTCTCGAGGCTGCCGCCGCCATCGGGCGGCCGCTGCATCAGTTTTTCCGCCCCTCGGACGCCACCGGTTTTTTTGCAGATCTCGCCGCACAGGCCGCCCGTCCGCACAGCATCGTTCAGCGTCCGTTTTTCGGCGGGAATGGCAAACGCGGGGAAGTGGAAACCAGCGTGCGTGTGCTTGAGGAAGGCGGGGTTGAACTCAGCGCCCACTTCACCGCCGAGGTCGAAACTTCAGCGGTCCCTCAACTGCCTGCCGCGATCCTCAAAGCCGCCATCCCGCTGGCTTTCCAGGTAGTGTCGCCTTCCAGCCAGCGCTGGCCGGTGGTTGACCTCGAGCGTGAAAAACTCCTGCTCACTGAGACGCATCATCGCATCAAGAACCATCTCCAGATCATCTCCAGCCTGCTGAACATGCAGATCAATGGCGTGAGCGATCAAGATGCCCGCAATGCCCTGCGCTCCAGCCAGAACCGCGTGCGTGCCATCGCCGCACTGCACCAGCACTTGTATCAGGTCGCTCTTGGGAAAGGTGACACCTTCAGCGACTTCTCGCGCGATCTCGTCGCTCACCTGCGTGAATGCTATGAGGTGAAATCAGACCAGATCAAGGTGCACCTGGAAGTGCAGGAAGGCCCCATTGAGCAGGAGTGGCTCATGCCGCTCGCCCTCACGCTCAATGAGGCGCTCTCAAACTGCTTTGAGCATGCCTACCCGCATGGCCGCAAGGGCTTGATCACCGCCACGCTGACCTACACCCAGGGCAGCGGCGAACTCGTTATCAGTGACGATGGCGTGGGCCTGCCCTCCGACTTCCATCCCGGTGAAGGCGGCGGCCTTGGCCTCAAAATCCTCGCGGTCTTCGCCGATCAAATGCGCGGCCAGCTCTTTGTCCGGGGCAATCCCGACCAAGGCACCGAGATCAAGCTGCGTTTCCCGCTGGCAACGCCCGAAGGTTAAACCTTCTGCGTAACATATTCCTTTTGCCAACTGCGGCGCTGCCATGACAATGGGGCGTGCTGACCCCACCCACGGCCTGCCTGTGCCTCCTGGCGTTTCTAACGCTTGGCCTGTCGGATGTCTTCGCACAGCCCGTCACCACACGAACGGACAAAGTTGCCGAGCTGATCAATGACTGGTTTGCCAAAGGCACCGCGGCCGGACTCCAGGCCATCACCTATGAAAATCGTGACGGCCAGCATTCGCCGCTGAACACGGCGCAGTATCCGCAGCTGCAGGTCTTCAAAGGTGACGAAAAAGGTGCGGCCACGCAGCTTCGCTCCCAGCCCACTTTGGGCAACTGCTCCATGGCCTCAGGCGCCACGCAGATGGGTTGCCTGCCGCGGATCATCACGATGGACCCCGGCGGCAATCTCTTCCTCGCCAAGCAGTACCTCTCCAACAACCTCTTCATCTATCCCGAGCACCAGGACTTCGACATCGGTGCCAATGGAAACGCTGGCGGTGGCTATGGCGATCTCCTGCCGCTGAACACGCCCTGCTTGCTCATCTCCCAAGGTTCCTCCTTCACCGATCAGCCCTTCCTCAAAGCCCTGCTCTCCACCACCGCCGCCTTTCCGCCGGACACGCAGAAGCTCCTTATCGAAAAACGTCTGCTCATGCCCACGCTGCAGTCCATTTTTCGCCGCTCGAACACTGTGGTGCAGACACTCGAGGACTACTTCACTGGCAAAGCCCATCCACCGGTCTTCGACGGCACGCAGATCGACGAGGAAAAAATGGTGCGCATGGCCCATGACATGACGCCGGCGAAAATCCCGCCGCTTGTGCTGCTGCGTGTCATCGAGGAATCCAAGATCGAGCCCGGCAAGAATTTCTTCGAGCTCGCCAACCCCCATCCCTGGAAGCTCTCCGACACTCCCGTCTCCATCGCCCGCATCCTGCGTGGCAATGAAGCCGAGCACGGCATGCTCCTCGGCTTTGATAAAACGGTGAACCTGGTCAAGGCCCCGCTGAAAATGCGCGCCACCGTGCTGCAGGGGGATCCGCGCTTCGTCCACATCGAGTCCGAACCCGGCGGCGATGTCATGCGCCTGCGCATTCGTTGGGAGCCGCCCGTGATCACTGCCACCGGCATCCGCAGCCATCGTATCGACATCGGCATC
>JAPLUN010000194.1 GCA_026397715.1 Verrucomicrobiota bacterium | reverse complement strand
AGCGCCTTTGAACCAATGCGCGAGCCGATTTCACGTGCCGCCGAGGCATTCAGGCGGCAGCTCGTGTAATCGGAACCGAAGCAGATTCAAGCCGCGCTAGAATTTGCAGCACGCGCCTGGCGTCATCCGCTGAGCACCCCGGAGCAGGATGAACTGCGCATTCTTTACCACAAGCTGCGCAAACAGGATCTGCCACACGCGGCCGCCGTGCGTATGCTGCTCGCCCGCGTTCTTGTGGCTCCTGCGTTTATATATCGAGGTGAGAAAGCCGCTCCCGGGGCTAAGGCAGCGCCTGTGAGTGATCGAGAACTCGCCACTCGTCTGAGCTACTTTCTTTGGTCGTCAGGCCCGGATGACGAACTGAGCCAAGTCGCTTCAACTGGGAATCTGGACGATCCAACAGTGCTCGCAGCACAAGCAAAGCGCATGCTGAAGGACGCTAAAATCCGCCGACTCGCCACGGAGTTCGGCTGCCAGTGGCTGCATGTGCGAGATGTCGGGACGCTGGATGAAAAGAGCGAGCGCCATTTCCCCAGCTTCATCTCTCTGCGTAGCGACATGCAGGAGGAGGTGGTACGTTTCTTCATCGACCTGTTTCAAAATGACCGCAGTGTGCTTTCGCTGCTCAACGCCGATCACACTTTCGTGAATGCCAGTCTCGCGAAGCATTACGAGCTCGATGTGAAAGGCGATGGCTGGCAGCGTTTCGAGGGTATTCAGTCCAAAGGACGGGGTGGCATTCTAGGCTTTGCTGCCACGTTGGCCAAACAATCCGGTGCTTCTCGCACCAGCGCCATCCTGCGAGGCACCTGGCTCAGTGAGGTCATTTTGGGAGACAAGCTGCCCATTCCTCCAAAAGGCGTGCCTATTCTGCCCGAAGAAACTCCTGCAAACCTCAGTGAACGGCAGCTCATTGAACGTCACAGCCGGGATGAAAACTGCGCGGGTTGCCATCGTCGTATCGATCCCTTTGGCTTCGCACTCGAAGGTTTCGATGCCATCGGGCGCGCTCGCAAAGCCGATACAAAAACCGTGCTGCCGGATGGCACCTCTGTCGATGGTCTCAGTGACTTGCGTGATTACCTGACCAATAAACGTGGCGATGATTTCCTTCGCCAATTCTGCCGCAAGCTGCTCGGCTATGCCCTTGGCCGTAGCGTGCAGCTTTCTGACAGACCGCTGATTGACTCGATGGTCCGGAGTGATCATCGCATCGGTACCCTGATTGATCTCATCGTCCGCAGCCCGCAGTTTCGCGAAGTGCGCGGGAAAGACACCATGGCCCAACACTGAATCATTTTATGAATACACACCGTTACTCACGTCGCGCCTTTCTGCGGGGAACCGGCGTCTCCATGGCCCTGCCTTGGCTGGAGTCTTTCAATGTCTGGGGCGATGAACCGAAAAGAGACAAACCGGCCAGTGAAGCACCGGTGCGGCTATGCGTGACCTTTTCCGGAAATGGCTTCCATTCGAAAGAGTGGTGGGCCAAAGGCGAAGGGAAGGGAATGGAACTCGGCAAGGTACTGCAGCCATTGCATGAGTTCCGCGAGAAAATGCTGTTTGTGCGCGGCTTGTATCATGAAGAAGCGCGGAAGGGGAACATTCATTCTTCACAGACTGGGAACATGCTTTCGGGCGCGCCCATTGCCTCGGGTGGGGAGATTCGTTCAGGCACGAGTTTTGACCAGGTGCTGGCGCAGACCTATGGCCGCAGCACCAAGGTGCCAAGCCTCGTGCTGGCCTGTGAGAAATCGAACCCCTCAGTGCACAAAAACTATTCGATGCTCTACAGCTCGCACATTTCATGGAGTTCACCGACGACGCCGACGCCGCTGGAACTCTATCCAGCGCTGGCCTTTGACCGTTTGTTCAAGGATGAAGCTTCACCTGCCGACAAGAGTGTGCTGGATGCTGTTCTTGCTGATGCGCAGGATTTACGACGCGAAATCAGCCTCAATGACCAGCGCAAGCTCGACGAGTATCTGGATTCTGTTCGAGATGTGGAGAAGCGCATCGAGAACGCCGGCAAGCGTGGGGAACTGCAGGGCTGGCGGCCTACGCTCGACAAACCGAACATCAAACGTCCTGCCGACGGCATCCCACAGGACATCGGCGAGCACATGCGACTAATGATGGACCTTCTCGTGCTTGGTTTTCAGACCGACACCACGCGCATCACCACGCTGAAGCTCAACAACGACCACAGCGCTCTGCGGTTTCCGAATCTGCCGAGCGTGCAGCAGGCAGGTCATGGCATCGACTACATGATCCACCATCTGCTTTCGCATAGCGACGGAGAGGACTGGCTGAAAGTGAATCAGTTTTTTATGGAGCAACTCGCCTACCTTGCGCGCAAGATGGACGCCATCAAGGAAGGCTCGCGCACCCTGCTGGACAACACCATGATCATGCACTGCTCAAGCATGATGGCCGGTGCCAAACATGACAACGACCAGCTTCCCGTGATTGTCCTTGGTGGCGCTGGCGGACGGCTCAAAGGTGGCCGTTCGCTCGAT
>JAPLUN010000653.1 GCA_026397715.1 Verrucomicrobiota bacterium | reverse complement strand
CGCGCATCGACTGGTTCATGTCCGGCGGGCCGAAGGACGAGGTGCCGCAAACGAAGAGGTTGGCGCCGTGCTGTTTCGCAATAGGTGCCGTGTTGGTGTAAATGCCGCCATCCACTTCGAGGTGGAATTTTAAACCGTGGGCGTTGCGGTAGTCACGTGCCGCAGCCAGCTTTGGCATTGTTTCCTTCTCCATGAAGGGCTGTCCTCCGAATCCCGGCACCACGGTCATGACCAGCAGCAGGTCAATGTCCTGCACAAAGGGCAGCGCGGCTTCAAACGGCGTGTTGGGGTGCAGGGCGATGCCGCAGTGCAAGCCGGCCGCACGGATGCGCTTCAGGGTCTCGGCCACGCAGGTGTCATAGTTGGCCTCGACGTGGATTGTGATGTTCTGCGCTCCGGCCTTGATGAAACGCTCCAAATAATGATCCGGGCGGTGGATCATGAGGTGCACGTCCAGATACATGTCGGTGCAACTGCGCACCACCTGCACCATTTGCGGACCGAAGGAAATGTTGTCCACGAAGTTTCCGTCCATCACATCCAGGTGCAGCCATTGCGCTCCGGCAGATGCGGCACGTTTGACTTCAACGTCGATCTTTGACCAGTCGGAGGCCAGCAGGGAGGGAAGGATAAGGTTCGTCGCGTGATTCATTCCTTGAGATAAGGTTCAGGGTTTAAAGTTCAAGGTTTGAGTTGATGCGGACTGCGTTTATAAAACGCCGTGGACGAGCCCCTGATCATCAATCCCTTCGACGACGAGTACTTCATGCGCGATGCTCTGCGCCAGGCGCGCAAGGCTGCCAAGCAGGACGAAGTGCCCATTGGCGCCGTTATCGTACACAAGGGCAGCGTCATTGGCCGTGCCTGGAATCAGGTGGAGACGCTCAAGGATGCCACGGCCCACGCCGAAATGCTCGCGCTCACCCAGGCGGAGAGTGCTCTGGGCGACTGGCGGCTCACGGATTGTGATTTGTACGTCACCAAGGAGCCCTGTCCTATGTGCGCCGGGGCCATCATGCACTGCCGTGTGCGCCGTGTGATCTTCGGTTGTCCTGATGTCAAAGGCGGTGCAGCGGGGGGCTTTTGGAATCTCTTGCAGGCTCCAAATCTCAATCACCGCACCGAGATCACCCCAGGTGTTCTCAACGACGATTGCGTCCGTATTCTCAAGGAGTTCTTCGCCGAAGCTCGCCGTCGGCGTGCCGAGGGGCTGGAGCACAAAAAAGGAGCGGCCAAGGAAGCGGCTGACGAGGGTGTGGTGTTTGACGGGCCGTAAAGGCTGAGACTGCACTCACCTCAACGATTTTTGTGCGAATGATCATTGTCCTCACAAAGGGGAATACGGAATCGCTGGCTGGACCTGCTGCCTGCGCTGAAGCAGCTAGGGCACCTCTCCTGTGAAAGTGGCGATTACTTTCGGGTCTGCGCCGGCCTTGATCGCGAAGATTTCGGAGCTCGCGGCGAAGGGGTCGCTGGTGTAGCGCTCGGCGAGGTCGGCGGCATATTCATCGAGCAGCTCAACCTTGGCCGGGAAGATGTACAGGGAGTGACGATCCGGCGCGACCACCCAGATCTCTTGACCAAACAGTTCAGCAAAAATCTTAGGCAGCGAGGGCGCGATGAGAAGTGTGGCGTAGAGTGGGGAATCACCGCGATAGACGGCGTAGGCAATCCTGCCTTCCTCGCCTTTGATGAGTTCGGGCTTGAGTTGAAGCAGCCGTTTGTCTGCGGCGATCTTGGCGCGGGCCGTAAAAGATTCGACGCTGAGGCCGAGCTTTGTGAAGGTATCCACGGAGTGGGGCTCGACCCCGCTAACAGCGCTGGTGCTTTCACGGTAGCAGGTAAACACCGTCTGCTGCGAATTAGGCAGGGTGATGGAATAGGCACCACGCATGGCCTTTGGTTCGGGCATGAGTAGAAGAGATTCGAGCTTGCGCTCCGGGGCCACGGGCTGCTGGGCGGGCAGGGGATTGGCCGTAAGTAGCAGGAGGCAGATAAGCGTGCGCATGGCAGTCAGTGTGGCGTAAAGTGGCGGTGACGCAAATGCACGGATAACGGTGAATTGAGCTTAAAGAGCAGCTATAATGTCTGCGCAGATTTGTGAACAAGTGAGAGGCAATGTGAATAATTATTTCAAAAAGTGTGAAATAGAGCTTGCGGCATGCTGGGGACTCGCCAGAATGCGCGCTCCCCAAGGCCCGGCCTCTTCAACGAGACCGGCAAATCAAGATCCTCCACGGAGGCTCTTCATTATCGGAACCAGAACCGGAAAAGTCTGCGTATGCTCATTGTGAGCATGGCGCGCTGTCCCCCGAAACTGGCTACGAAGAAAGCCAAAGGTTCACAGCTCTTTCACACCATGCCCACCATCAATCAACTCGTCAGACACGGCCGCAAAGATAAAGCGGTAAAGTCGAAGTCTCCTGCGCTTGCAAAGTGCCCGCAGCGTCGTGGCGTCTGCCTCCAGGTGATGACTCGCACACCTAAAAAGCCCAACTCCGCTTTGCGTAAGGTGGCCAAGGTGCGTCTGACCAACGGCTACGAAGTCATCGCCTACATCGGTGGTGAAGGTCACAATCTTCAGGAACACAGCATCGTGCTGGTTCGCGGTGGTCGTGTGAAGGATTTGCCCGGTGTGCGTTATCACATCGTCCGCGGCACCCTTGACTGCCTTGGTGTTGATGCCCGTCGTCGTGGCCGTTCCAAGTACGGTGCAAAGCGTCCAAAGCCAGGTGCTGCCGCCGCTGCCGCGAAGAAGAAATAATTTCCGCTGATTTCACTCCTAATTTCCACACGCCATGGCCCGCAGAAAACGCGTTTATAACAAAGAGGTTCGCAAGGACAGCCGCTACGACAGCGAACTCGTTGCAACACTCATCAGCAACATCATGCTTGATGGGAAGAAGTCGCTCGCTGAGCGCATCGTTTATTCCGCCATCGAGGCGCTTAACGACAAGACCGACAGCGTCGATCCTCTTGAGCTCTTCAATCGCGCCATTGAGAACACCAAGCCACGCGTGGAAGTCAAAGCCCGCCGCGTCGGTGGTGCCACCTACCAGGTTCCCCTTGAAGTTTCTCCTCGTCGTCAGGAATCCCTGGCCATGCGCTGGATCGTTGGTTTTGCCCGTGGCCGTAAAGGTCAGGCAATGCACCGCGCTCTTGCCAATGAGCTGAAGGATGCCGCACAGGGGCAGGGGAATGCCGTCCGCAAGCGCGACGACGTTCACAAGCAGGCACAGGCCAACCGCGCCTTCGCCCACTTCCGCTTCTAATCGTTTCACTTTACTTTTCCGTCCACTTTTCGTTTTTCCGACCCCATGTCGAACCCCAATTCCCCCAACCGCGAATACCCACTTGAGCGCACCCGCAACATCGGGATCTGTGCCCACATTGACGCGGGTAAGACTACCCTGACTGAGCGTATTCTGTTCTACACTGGCATGATCCACAAGATCGGCGAAGTGCATGACGGAGCTGCGACCACAGACTGGATGGAACAGGAAAAAGAGCGTGGTATCACCATCACCTCCGCTGCTGTGACGGCACGCTGGAAGCAGCTCAAGGAAGAAGGCATCTTCAAGCTGCGTGAGATGGAAGACATTCGCGTCAACATCATCGACACCCCCGGACACGTGGACTTCACAGCTGAAGTTGAACGTTCCCTCCGAGTGCTCGATGGCGCCATCTTCGTGCTTTGCGGCGTGGCAGGTGTGCAGCCTCAGTCTGAAACCGTTTATCGTCAGGCTGAAAAGTATCGCGTTCCTCGTATCGCTTTTGTGAACAAGATGGACCGCACCGGTGCCAACTTCGACAACGTGGTTAACGACGTTCGCAAGAAGCTCGGAGCCAATGCCTGGCCGATCCTCATTCCAATCGGTGCAGAAGAAGACCTCATCGGTCAGATCGACGTGGTGAACCAGAAGGCGATCATCTACAACGACGACGAAAAGTTTGGCTCTTCCTACAAGGTGCGTGACCTTGAGGGCGCGGAAATCGCGAAGGCCAAGGAAGCTTACGACGGTCTTGTGGCGGAAATTTGCAACCAGGACGAAGAACTGGGCATGAAGTTCCTCGAGGAACTGCCAATCACGATCAAGGAAGTCAAGGAAGCCCTTCGCCGCACGGTGATCGCCAACAAGATCATCCCGATGGCCGGTGGTTCCGCCTTCAAGAACAAAGGCGTGCAGTATCTGATCGACGCCGTCATCGACTACCTCCCAGGTCCGCTTGACATTGAGCCACAGACCGGCCAGCTCGTTGACGATCCTGACACCAAGGTCGAAGCCAATCCTGATGACGCCGGCAAGTTCTGCGCCCTGGGCTTCAAGCTCTGGTCCGACAAGTTTGGCCGTCTCGTGTTCTTCCGTGTGTATTCCGGCAAGGTTTCCAAGGGGGACACAATCTACAATCCCCGCACCCGCAAGTCTGAGCGCGTGGGCCGTCTTATTCAGATTCAGGCCAGCGTTCATAAGGATATTGACACCTGTTATTCGGGTGACATCGCCGCCCTCGTGGGTGTAAAGGACGTTCGCACTGGCGACACCTTCTGTGATGAAGATCTCGACATCCTTCTCGAGCCACCAACATTCCCAGAACCCGTGATCTCGATGGCCGTCGAGCCAAAGACGAAGGGCGACCAGGAAAAAATGGGCAACGCCCTCCAGCGCCTTTCCGAAGAAGATCCAACATTCTTCGTCAAGACAGACGAAGAGACTGGCCAGGTCATCATCGCCGGCATGGGCGAACTCCACCTCGAAATTCTCTGCGACCGTCTCAAGCGCGAGCACAAAGTGGAAACCACCACTGGCAAGCCGCAGATCGCCTACCGCGAAACGCTTACGATCCCAGCCGATGGCGAAGGCAAGCTGGTCAAGCAGTCTGGTGGTCGTGGTCAATACGGACACGTCGTCATCAAGGTTCGCCCTGGTGAAAAGGGTTCGGGCATCGTCGTCGAAAACAAAGTGGTCGGCGGAACGATTCCAAAGGAATTCATCAACCCAGCCAAGGCGGGTTGCGTGGAAGCTGCTCTCAACGGCATCATCGCTGGTTATCCAGTGATCGACATGCACATCGAACTTGTCGATGGCTCCAGCCACGAAGTGGACTCCAACGAAAACGCATTCAAGATGGCCGGTATCTTCGCCGTCAAGGACGCTCTCAAGAAAGCCAAGTGCATTCTCCTTGAACCGATCATGGCCGTGGAAGCTTCCACACCAGAAGATTATCAGGGCGACATCATGGGTGACTTGAACCGCCGCCGTGGCAAGATTCAGGGCATGGACAGCCGCGGCACCACCGCCATCCTGCGCGCTGAAGTTCCTCTGGCTGAAATGTTTGGTTATTCCACCGCCATCCGCACTCTTTCCTCCGGACGCGCCAGCTATTCCATGCAGCCTTCTCACTTCGAGCAGGTTCCGCATAATATTGTTGAGCAGATCGTCGAGCAGCGTGGAGGCTCCAAGTAAAGCGCACGCGCACAGAACCCCGTATCCCAAGGACCATCGTCATGACAAATCAACGCATCAGAATCCGCCTCCGCGCCTATGACTACCGCGTGCTCGACAAGAGCACCGCTGACATCGTCGAAACCGCGAAGCGCACCGGCGCACGTGTTGCAGGCCCCATCCCGCTGCCGACCCGCATCGAGAAGTTCACCGTGAACCGTTCCCCGCACGTCGATAAGAAGTCGATGGACCAGTTCGAAATCCGCACACACAAGCGTCTGCTGGACATCGTTGACCCAACCTCCCGCACCGTGGACGAGCTCAAGAAGCTCAATCTCCCATCCGGCGTGGACATCACCATCAAGATCTAACTCGATCTCATCACTTTAATAACAGGAGGACACACTCATGAGTCTCGGATTGATCGGTAAAAAACTCGGTATGACCAAAGTTTACGACGCCAAAGGCGACGCAATCTCGGTCACAGTGGTTGACGTCAGCGGCAACACCATTCTTCAGGTGAAGCGCAGCGATGGCAAAGACAAGTACAGCGCAGTGCAGGTCGGCTATGGCGACCAGTTGAAGGATTCCCGCGTGACCAAACCACTGCTGGGCCACTTCAAGAAGCACGGTTGCACGACTGCCAAGCGCATCGTCAAGGAATTCCGCCTCACTGGCGACGACCAACTGCCAGCAGCTGATGCCAAGCTCGACGCGAGCATCTTCAGCAACGGCCAGGTGGTTGACGTCATCGGCAACACCAAGGGCAAAGGTTTCCAAGGCGTTGTGAAACGCTGGAACTTCGCTGGTCAGCCCGCCACGCATGGTCACATGATGCATCGTCGTCCTGGTTCCATCGGTTGCCGTCTCACTCCCGGTCTCGTCTGGAAAAACCAGAAGATGCCTGGCCATGACGGCACCACCCGCTGCACCACCCAGAATCTGGTCGTCGTGCAAAGCCGTCCTGAAGAAGGCATCCTGCTCATCAAAGGCGCACTCCCCGGCAACAAAGGTAGCATCGTTGTGGTGCGCCCCGGCAAAAAAGCCGTCGTGAAGAAGTAATAACGAGGAACTGAACCATGTCCGCTACCATTCTCTCAGCCGACGCCGCCAAGGCGGCTAACATTCAACTGACCGAGGGCTATAAAGGCTCTCAGGCTCTCAACGACACGCTGGTGGCCTATCGCGCCAACCGTCGTCAGGGCAACGCCCACACCAAAAACCGTTCTGAAGTTTCCGGCTCCGGCAAGAAACTCTGGAACCAGAAGGGAACAGGCAATGCTCGTATGGGCAGCAAGCGTTCCCCCATCTGGAGTGGTGGCGGTGTCGTCTTCGGCCCACGCAACACAACGATTTGGGCAAAGAAAACCACCAAGGGAACCAAGAAGCTCGCTCTGCGCGCCGCTTTGACCGCCCGGATCCTTGATGGTGAAGTGCTCACCACCGGCAGCTTTTCCGTGGCTGATGGCAAGACGAAGAGCTTCATCGCTGCCGTCAATGGCCTGACCACCGCTAAAAATGTGCTGCTCATCGGCAAAGGCTTTGATGAACTCACCTTCCGCGCCGGCCGCAATGTCCAGAACGTTCAGCTTATCTCCGCTGACGAAGTGAATGCCGAACACCTCCTTCGCTACCGCAGCGTTGTGGTGACCGGTGACGCCCTTGAAACCCTTGCCAAGAGGACCGCCTGATCATGAAAGACCTTCATAAAGTCATCAAAAACATCCGTCTCAGCGAAAAAGCCACGCTGCTGGGCGAACAGAACAACGAGTACGTGTTCTCCGTGGACGTCGAAGCCACCAAGATCGACATCAAACAGGCCATCGAAAAACTGTTTGGCAAAAAAGTCACCGGTGTCCGCACTGCGAACTATGACGGCAAGGCCCGTCGTGAGCGCCGCGCCGATTACGGACGCACCAATCACTGGAAGAAAGCGATCGTCCGCCTCAAGGCTGGCGAAAAGTTCGACCTCGCGTAACCCCAGGCCCGCAACCCTTTAACTTATCCTACCGTCATGGCGCTGAAAACATTCAAGCCAACCACGCCCACCAATCGCTATAAAGAGTGGAACTCCTTCGAGGAGATCACAAAGCATTCTCCGGAGAAAAGCCTTACCGTGGCTCTCCGTAAATCCGGTGGCCGTAACAACACTGGCCGTATCACCTGCCGTCACATCGGTGGTGGTCACGACAAGCGTTACCGTCTCATCGACTTCAAGCGGTCCCGCCGTGATGAAGCAGCCAAAGTGGTCGGCATCGAATACGATCCGAATCGCTCCGCTCGCATCGCCCTCATCGAATACAAGGACGGCCAGCGTGCTTACATCCTTGCTCCAAACGCCCTCACAGTGGGTGCCTCGGTGATGGCTGGTGAAAAAGCAGCCCCTGAACTGGGCAATGCTCTTCCTCTGAGCAAAATCCCTCTCGGTACTTCGATCCACAACATCGAACTCTCCCCAGGCAAAGGCGGCGTCGTCGCCCGTGCCGCAGGTCAGGCCGCTGTGCTTTCCAACCGTGAAGGTGACTTCGCCCTGGTGCGCATGCCTTCCGGAGAAATCCGCAAGATCCTCTCTGTCTGCTACGCCACGATTGGCCAGGTCGGCAACGTCGAACACATGAACGTCGTCAGTGCCAAGGCGGGCCGCACCCGCTGGCAGGGAACACGCCCAACCGTCCGCGGTATGTGTATGAACCCGATCGACCATCCTAACGGTGGTGGTGAAGGTCGTTCCAAGTCCGGTGGTGGTCGTCAGCACCTGCTCAGCCCATGGGGCCACGCGAAGGGTGAGAAGACCCGCAACAAGAAGAAGGCGACGAACAAGCTCATCATCCAGAGCCGTCACGCCAAGAAGTAATCCATTCCTTAATCACGCACTCACATGGCACGCTCCCTCAAAAAAGGTCCTTTCGTTCAGCAAGCCCTCCTCGACAAGGTGGACAAGCTCAACGACGCCAAGCAGAAACGCCCCATCAAGACTTGGGCCCGTTCCTCCATGGTCACTCCTGACCTCGTTGGCCACACGTTCTTGGTTCACAACGGCAAGGACTTCGTCTCTGTCTACGTGACTGAAAACATGGTTGGTCACCGCCTCGGCGAGTTCTCCCTGACCCGTCTGTTCAAGTCTCACGGTGCCGTCACCGTCAAGGCCGCCAAGTAATTCCTGAGCATCGAGCATTTTCATGTCACTCCGCACTTCCATCACCTGCATCACTTTCTCACTGCTTCTTGCAGTGGGTGTGTCAGGTGTGCGTGCGGACGACAAGCTCGAAAACCAGGAACTGCACATTTCGCTCCAAGTCGCCGCCGCGAAGATCCAAGCCCAGGATGCTCAAATCCTTGCGGCCAAGGATAAGAACGACGCGCTGGCTCAGAGCGCTGCTGCCGCCAATGCCGAAACCAACGAACTGAAAGACCGCTACGAAAAACTGCGCGGTCTCCTCGAAGGTCTTGGCGTTGGAGCACTCGAAAACTCCAAGGATCAAACTCAAGAGCGCCTGCTCGCTGCCCTCAGCGATCTGCGCATCATGAAAGAGCAGCGCGACGAACTCGCCAGCGCTCTGATTGAACTCGCTGAATCGGGCATGGGCCTGATGAAAAGCGCTCAAAACGCTGATCCTGCCGCCGCCGACCGTCTGAACAAAGCCATTACCACTGCCGATGCCGCGCTTGTCAAAGCCGGTGGTGGTCAAAACGGTCAAGCTGTGGGTGACCTGCAAAACGCCCGCGTCGTCAGCCTGAAGAGTGAACTCGGCATCGCCGTTCTCTCCATCGGTGCTAAAGATGGGGTGAAGCCGGGAATGCCCTTTGAAATTTACCGCGAAGACAAGCCCATCGCGAAAGTCCTTGTTACTGAAGTCCGCAACTCTGTTTGTGGTGCCGTAGTCCAGGAACTGGCCACTGCCAATGATCCCGTCCGCGTCGGTGACCGGGGTCGCGTCGATCTCAACAAATCTCTCTAACGAAGTCAAGAACCCCCCCTCGCTTTATGTCCGTCCGTTCCGTCCTCAAATACGCCAGGATCTCCTCGCAGAAAGCCCGTCAGGTCACACGTGCCATCACCGGCATGCCCGTCTCCCAGGCGCTGAGCGTTCTCGACTTCACTCCAAAGAAAGCCGCCTTCCTTGTTGGCAAGACTCTTCGTTCCGCCATCGCGAACGCTGAGAACAACCACGAGCAGGATGCCTCTGAATTCATCGTTCAGTCCGCCATTGCCACTCCCGGCCCGGTCCTGAGCCGCATCATGCCACGTGCCCGTGGTTCAGCCGCTCCGATCAAGAAGCGCATGACCCACATCACCGTGATCATCGGCGCACCTAAGGCTGAAGAAGCCAAGGCTGAAGGCGAGAAGAAGGCTCCTAAATCCGCCCGCCGCAATGCTCCTGCCCTCAAGAAGGCAGCCAAGGCCAAGAAAGCTTCTGAATAACCGCAACGCCCCCCAACCGCACCTCTTCACTTTATGGGACAGAAAGTAAATCCGATCGGCTTCCGCCTTGCAGTCACCAAAGACTGGCGCTCCAAGTGGTACGCACCTGAAAAAGAATACGCAGACTCGCTCCACAGCGACCTTGCCATCCGTGCTTACCTCAAGGAAAAGCTCATGCAGGCCGCCATCTCCAAGATCGTGATCGAGCGCGCTTGGAACCAGGTCCGCGTGACTCTTCACACCGCCCGCCCGGGTCTTGTCATTGGCCGTAAAGGTCAGGAAATCGACGTCATGAGCCAGAAGGTCTCTGAAATGTGCGGTGGCAAGCAGGTCAAGATCGACATCTTCGAAATCAAGCAGCCAGAACTCGACGCCCAGCTCGTCGCAGAAGCCGTTGCCGTTCAGCTTGAGCGCCGTATTTCCTTCCGCCGCGCCATGAAGCGCTCCGTGCAGACCGCCATGGACATGGGTGCTGACGGCATTCGTCTCCGCTGCGCCGGCCGTCTCGGTGGTGCTGACATCGCCCGCGCTGAGTGGTATCGCCAGGGCAAGGTGCCTCTTCAGACCCTGCGTATCCCGATCGATTATGGCTTCGCTGAAGCCCGCACTGTTTACGGAATCATTGGCGTCAAGTGCTGGATGAACCGTGGCAATGCTCCTGAAGGCGTGTCCCGTCCTTCCGGCGACCGTCGCCCACGCAGAGATGACCGTGGAGATCGCCGTCCAGGTGCTCCTGGTCCTCGCGGTGGTGACCGTGGCCGTCCAGGTGGTGGTGGTGGCTATGGTGCCCCAGCTCCAGCGCCCGCTCCAGCAGCCCAGGCTTAATTTGCCCCTTCTTTCGAACTAAACCATTTCCACCGGACCTAGACGTATGGCCCTTCTTCCAAGCAGAGTAAAATATCGCAAATCGCAGCGCGGCAACCGCGGCGGCAACGCCACCAGCGGCAACAAACTGGACTTTGGTGACTTCGGTCTCCAGACCCTTGAGCGCGGCTGGATCAAAAACATCCACATCGAAGCCTGCCGTGTGGCCATCACCCGCTACCTCAAGCGTAAAGGAAAGGTTTTCTGCCGTATTTTCCCTCACAAGCCAGTCACCCAGCGTCCACCGGAAGTCCGAATGGGTAAGGGTAAAGGCGCCCCAGAATTCTGGGTTGCAGTCGTCCTGCCAGGCCACATGCTCTTTGAAATCTCCGGCGTGAACGAAGCCACCGCTCGTGAAGCCTGCCGTCTTGCCGCTACGAAGCTGGGCCTCCGCTGCCGCTTCGTCAGCCGCGAAAGCCTGCACAAATAACCAACGCGAACTGAATTATGAAGATCAAAGAACTCCGTGAATCGACTGTGGAAGAACTCTCCGCACGCCGTCGCGAACTGAAGCAGGAAGCGCTGAATCTGCGTGTGCAGCAGAGCGCAGGTGGCGGTCAGCTCGAAAATCCAGCCCGTCTGACCCATATCCGTCGCGAGATCGCCCGGATCGAAACCATCATCACCGAGCGCACCCGCGCTGCGGCTGCCAAGAAGGCCGCCTGAGCCGGCCATCACCCCCTGAAGCATTTCTAATATCATGAGCGAACCCACCGCAGCAGCCCCTGCAGCCACCGAAAAACCAGCCGTGCGCAAGACGCGCGTCGGCACCGTGGTGTCTGACAAGATGACGAAGACCATCGTCGTCAAAGTCGAACGCCGCGTTCCGCATCCAATCTTCAAGAAGATTGTTCGCAAAACCTCCAAGTTCTATGCCCACGACGAAAACAGCGTGGCCAAAGAAGGTGACAAGGTGCTCATCGCCGAAACCCGCCCACTTTCCAAGCTGAAGCGCTGGGAACTGATCGAAGTGCAGAAGCACTAGTCGTATTTTTGAACCCCCTAACCTGACCAGGAGAAACAGTTTATGTTGCAAATGGAGTCCTCAATCCCGGTGGCTGATAACACCGGTGCCCGACTGGCCACGATGATCGGCGTGCTCGGCAAGAAAAACACCCGCTTCGCCTACGTTGGCGACATCATCACCGCCCACGTGCGTGAGTCGACCCCGACCGCCGCCGTGAAAAAAGGTGAAGTCGTTCGCGCTGTGATCGTGCGCACCTCGCACCCAATCCGCCGCGTCGATGGTTCGATCCTGCGCTTTGACCGCAATGCCATGGTCATCATCGACAAAGACAACAACCCGCGTGGCACCCGCATCTTTGGCCCAGTGGCCCGTGAACTGCGCGACAAAAACTTCATGAAGATCGTTTCCCTCGCACCTGAAGTGCTGTAATTCCAATGAGCCGTACCAAGACCCACGTTAAAAAAGGCGACAATGTCGTCGTCATTTCCGGAGCCGCCAAAGGCGCTCAGGGAGTTGTCCTGGCAGTGCAGACCGCTAAAAACCGCGTGCTCGTCGAAGGCGTGCGCATGATCAAGAAAGCGATCAAGCCAACCCAGCAGAATCAGGCAGGCGGCTTTCAAGAGCAAGAAGCCCCGATCCATATCTCGAATGTCAAGCGCGTTGACGCGCCTGTGAAAGAGAAGAAAAAGAAAGTTGCGAAGAAGAAGGCTAAGGCCTAAAGCAACGACCCCCATTTGCCTCCCCCCTCGTCATCGTCGCTCCCGCACGGTGCGATCATCGAGGGAAAGGCGGCACAGCCCAAACTGAATCATGGAACACATCCTACAGACCCTATATAAAGAAAAACGCACCGAGTTGCAAACCCAGCTCGGTCTTGCTAACATCCACCAGGTCCCTCAGCTCAAAAAAATCGTCGTGAACTGCGCCATCGGCAGTCAGGCAGAGCGTAAGCAGGCGATCGAAGACGCCGTGAATGAAGTGACCCTCATCACCGGCCAGAAGCCAGTCATCACCAAAAGCAAGAAGGCTATCGCCAACTTCAAACTGCGTGAAGGTGAAAACGTCGGCGTCAAGGTCACCCTTCGTGGTGGCAAGATGTATGACTTCATGATGCGTCTCGTGCGCACCGCCATCCCTCGTATTCGTGACTTCCGTGGTGTCGCCCCCCGTGCCTTTGACGGTCGTGGTAACTACACCCTCGGCGTTGCAGAACAGTCAATCTTCCCAGAAATCGAGCTCGATAAGATCAAGCGTCAGCTTGGCTTCGACATCACCTTCGTGACCAGCACGAACAATGATGACCATGCGCGTGAAATGCTGCGCACCCTGGGCATGCCATTCCGCACCCGCGTCGCTCAGCCGAAGAAGGAAGATGGCACTGAAGCCGCCGCATAACCCCAACACCCGGACACCCTCAGCGTCATGACCGACCCGATCGCAGATTTTCTTACCCGCATCCGCAACGCCTGCTCAGCACAGCAGGAGCAGGTGCTCATTCCCTTCTCCAAGTTGAAGGCCGAACTCTCCCGCATTTTGCAGGAAGAAGGCTACATCTGGGGCTACGAAGTGGACACCAACGCCACCCATCCCCGCCTTAAGCTCAAGCTCAAGTATCAGGACAAGACCGCCGTCATCCGCAAGATCGACCGCGTCAGCAAGCCTGGTCTTCGCAAGTACGTTGGCAGCACCGAGATTCCTCGCGTCCTCGGCGGCCTGGGCATCTCCATCCTTTCCACACCACGCGGCATCATGACTGGTGCCAAGGCTCGCAAGGCCAAAGTGGGCGGTGAACTCCTCGCCACTGTCTGGTAACCCCCAACCGTCACAACCATCATGTCACGCGTAGGTAAACAAATCATCTCCATTCCAGACAAGGTCACCATTAAAGTTGGTGACGACCGCTCTGTGCAGGTCAAAGGCCCGAAGGGCGAACTCGGCTGGACTCTTCCGCTCGGTGTTAAAGTCAATTCGGACGCCAAGACCATCAACGTCACCCGCGATTCCGAAGACCGCAAAGTGCGCGCCCTTCACGGCACCACTCAGCGTCTGATCTCGAACATGCTCATCGGCGTCAGCCAGGGCTACACCCGCAATCTTGAAATCCACGGCGTGGGTTTCCGTGCAGCGGTCAAAGGTTCGAACATTGATCTTCAGCTCGGCCAGTCCCATGACCGTCTGCACCCCATTCCAACGGGCGTGAAGGTGACCGTCACCGAAAACACCAAGATCGCCATCGAAGGCATCGACAAACAGGTTGTCGGCCAGCTTGCTGCTGACATTCGTGCTTACTACCCGCCAGAGCCTTATAAGGCCAAGGGCGTGCGTTATGTGGGCGAACACATCCGCCGTAAAGCCGGCAAATCCGTCAAATAATTTCCGGAGATACTCATCATGGCTCTTACAAATCGCAAAGATATCCGCGCTCGTATCCACAAGCGCATCCGCCGCAAACTCAGCGGCACCGCCGAGCGTCCCCGCCTCGCAGTTTACTTCTCGAACACGAACGTTTACGCCCAGGTCATCGACGACGCTGCCGGCAAGACGATCGTTTCGGCTTCCACCAAGGAAAAAGGCTACGGCGCTGGCAAGGCCAACGTCGAGAACGCCACGAAAGTCGGTGCTCTCCTCGCTGAGCGTGCCATGGCAAAAAACATCACCGAAGTGGTCTTTGACCGTGCCGGTTTCATTTATCACGGCAAGGTGAAAGCCCTTGCAGATGCCGCCCGTGAAAAGGGTCTGAAATTCTAAAACCGCCTCGCGTAAATTTATGGCCGAAGAAACAGTAGTTATCGATCCCCCAGCCGCCGCACCTGCGGAGGCACCTGTAGCAGCTCCTTCTCCCTCCTACGGTGGTTTCCGTGGTCGTGATGATCGTGCGCCGCGTGAGACGGATGGTGTCGAAAAAGTCGTTCACATCAACCGATGCGCCAAGGTAGTCAAAGGTGGTCGTCGCTTCAGCTTCAGCGCACTCGTCGTTTCCGGCGATGCCAAGGGCAAAGTGGGCTGCGGTTTTGGCAAGGCCAACGAAGTCTCCGACGCCATCAAGAAGGCGACCGAAGCTTCCCGCAAGAACATGTTCTCCATCTGCCTCAAGGACAGCACCATCCCTCATGAAGTGGTGGGCTCCCATGGTGGCGGACACATCCTCCTCAAGCCTGCCACGGCAGGTACCGGCATCATTGCTGGTGGCGGCGCCCGCGCCGTCCTTGAAGCTGCAGGCGTCAAAGACGTGATCGGCAAGTCGCTGGGTTCCAGCAACCACGCCAACGTCGTCCGCGCTACTCTTGCTGCGCTCACCGCTCTGCGCCCTGCCGATGAAATCCTCCGCGCTCGCGGCAAGGAAATCAAAGAGCGCAAGGCCCTCTGATTGAATCTTTTTTTCCTCTTTTAAATTTCCATGCAACTCCAAGACGTCAAACCCCGCCCAGGTGCCAAGACGCGCCGCAAGCGCATCGGCTGTGGCGAAAGCTCCGGTCACGGTAAAACCTCCGGTAAAGGCAACAAAGGTCAGATGGCTCGCGCTGGTCGCGGCATTCGCCCCGGCTTTGAAGGTGGTCAAATGCCAATGCATCGCCGTCTGCCAAAGAAAGGCTTTAACAACAAGCAGTTCAAAGACGTCTTCGAAGTCGTGAACGTTGGTGAACTTAACGAAGCCTTCCAGGATGGTGCTGTCATCAATGAAGCCGCACTGCGTGAATCAGGTCTGGTGAGCCGCAACTGCGACTTCATCAAGATTCTCGGCACTGGTGATCTTGCTCTCAAGCTCACCATCCAAGGCGCGAAAGTCAGCGCTACGGCCCGTGAAAAGATTGAGAAGGCCGGCGGTTCCATCGCCGCCTGATTTTTCTGACCCAACCAACCTCTTTGATGGGCCGGTCTCCGCGCAGCGAACGCTGTCAGGAAGCAGGCCCATCTTCGCTTAGAGCCTCTCTCTCATGATCTCTGCTTTCGCCAACAGCTTCAAAGTCCCCGAACTTCGCTCGCGCATCCTTTTCACCCTGGCGATGATTGTCATCGTCCGCATCGGCACGTCCATCACACTTCCGGGTGTTGATGCTGCTGTGTTGAATGCCTGGATTGAAAACAAAGCGGGTGACAATGCCTCCGGTGCCTCACAGGTCGCCGCGCTGCTCAATATTTTCAGCGGGGGTGGGCTGCAAAACTGCGCTATTTTCGCTCTGGGTATCATGCCCTACATCAGCGCCAGCATCATGCTGCAGCTCCTTACGGCTGTCTGGCCGCCTCTGAGCAAACTGGCTCGTGAAGAAGGTGGTCGTCAGAAGATCACGCAATACACCCGTATTGCCACCATTGTGCTCTGCGTCTTTCAGGCCACACTTCTGGCCCAGTCTCTGCACGATCCTGCCCAGAACTACCTCATGGCCGGGCTGCAAGATGCCATCGATAAACTGGGCGGAAGGCCGCTCGTTCCGAACTACGGAGCTGGTTTCGTATTCACCAGCGTCATCACCATCACTGCCGGCACCATGCTCATGATGTGGCTCGGTGAGCAGATCACGGACCGCGGCATTGGCAACGGTGTCTCCATCCTAATTTGTGTGAACATCGTTTCCGATCTTCCAGGCGCTCTGATTCAGGTCTGGCAGACATTCGTTGGCAGCATCAAGGCCAGCCCTGCCAGCGCCTTCACCCTCGTCCTGCTCATGGGATTCATGATTCTTGTCATCGCTGGTGTCATTGCATTGACCCAGGCGACACGACGCATCGCAATCACATACGCCAAGCGCGTTGTAGGCCGCAAGGTCTATGGCGGCCAGACGCAGTATCTGCCGCTTAAGATCAATTATTCTGGCGTCATGCCGATCATCTTCGCCCAGGCCATCCTCTTGTTCCCATCCACCATTCTGGCTTCGCTCTTCAAAGATGTGAACTGGATCCAGCGCATGGCGCTGTTTATCAGCAGTGGCTGGGTTTATTATGTCGCTTCCTCCCTGCTGATCTTCTTCTTCAGTTACTTCTGGGTGGCTACGATGTTTCAGCCCACGCAGATTTCGGAAGACCTCAAAAAGAGCGGTGGCTACGTTCCGGGCATTCGTCCAGGGAAGCCGACTGCCGACTTCCTCGACTTCACCATGAGTCGTCTCACCTTTGCCGGTGCCATCTTCCTGACTGGTCTTTATGTGATGCCGGGCGTCGTCAGCAGTTCGATGAAGATTTCCAGCTCCGCTGCGCAGTTCTTTGGTGGCACCAGCCTGCTGATCCTTGTCGGTGTGGTGCTTGACGTCATGCGCCAGGTCGAAACGCATCTGCTGCAAAGTCACTATGACGGGTTCCTGAAGAAGGGCCGTATCCGTGGTCGTGTGGATCGCATCCAGCAGGGCGCACGCGCTGTTGACTCCACGACCGTCGTGTGGCTTTGGGTTGCTCTTGCCATCATGGTCTTGATCGGCGTCGTGTACAAACTTGCTCTTAAGTGAGCTTCATCCAGCGCGTCATGGCTTTTGTAAAATCGGGGAACATCCCCATCCGTCACGGCGCGCAGCAACAAGGCATCCGCAAGGCCTGCCAAGTCGCACGGGATGTGCTGATCAAAACCGCCTCGCAGGTTCATGCTGGGGTGACGACCGCTGAAGTGGATCGCTTTGCCGCCGCTGAAATAAAGGCGTGCGGTGCCACAAGCGCCTTTCTCGGTTACCGTCAGTTTCCAGGCACCATCTGCATCTCCATCAACGAAGAGGTCGTTCACGGCATCGGTGGTCCTCGCGTGATTCAGGATGGCGACATCGTCAAAATCGATGTCGGTGTCTATTACGACGGCTGGGTAGGGGACAATGCATTGACAGTTCCTGTTGGTAATGTGGCCAAGGAGACACTCCATCTTCTCGCAGCCACGGAAGAATCACTTCTTAATGCGGTCAAATACGCACGTGACGGCTGGATGCTTGGCGATTTGTGCCACAGCGTGGAGCACCACGTCACCCAATACGGTTACACCGTCGTGCGTGAGTTCGTCGGCCATGGCGTCGGCAGAAAGCTTCATGAAGAGCCGCAGGTGCCAAACTACGGAAAAAAAGGCGACCGCCCTCGCCTCAAAGCTGGCATGACGCTGGCCATCGAACCCATGATCAACATGGGAACGGGGAAGACGCGCATCCTTGAGGATAAATGGACGGTGGTTACCACGGATCGCAGGCCCTCGGCGCATTTTGAGCACGTGGTTCTCGTCACAACCGATGAGCCTGAGATCCTCACGGCTCGCGATCGAATGTTTCCAAAAGGGGTTGCTGACCTCACGCCTAGACCAGTCTCAGAACTGGGCTGATTTATGGCTCATGGCAGCCGCTACACTCAATAGGATTGGAGCCTGACAGGGCTATGGTTGTAGGTGTTTTCTAATACCCGATAATTTTTTTCTTCCGCTGCTCTGTCGCTGGACTGCTTCTAAGCGCATGCCAGATTCGTTATCTTGCGTGCGATAAAGCTTGGATAGTGGTCCACGTGCGCGATCCGATTTTGACATGAATGACACCAACCTTCCTACCCATTCGTCATCGCCGAAAGGCCGCGCCGGATGTTTCGTGATCATCTTGATGGTTTTAGCCGGCGGCGGCTGGCTATGGATGCACCGGCCAGTACCAGCAGCAGGTGGAGCGGGTGCACCAGGCAAAGGTGGTGCGCGCGGGGGGCTTGCTGCAGTGACTGTCGCGGAAGTGAAGCAAGAAGACTTCGAGGAATGGGTGAGTCTTGCAGGCACCGTTACGCCGCTGAATGTGGTGGTTGTACGCAGTCGTGTGGACGGGCAGCTGGACAAGGTGCGATTTGTGGAAGGGCAGATGGTCAAGGCGGGGGATTTGCTCGCAGAAATTGACCCCCGCCCCTTTCAGGTGACGCTTGACCAGGCCAAAGGGCAGCTGGCCCGGGACGAGGCCTTGCTGGCCAATGCCAACAAGGATCTCGGCCGGTACACCGAG
This sequence comes from Verrucomicrobiota bacterium, assembly GCA_026397715.1. GTDB lineage: Bacteria > Verrucomicrobiota > Verrucomicrobiia > Verrucomicrobiales > Verrucomicrobiaceae > Prosthecobacter. The sequence continues at coordinate 20,011 of JAPLUN010000653.1, read as the reverse complement.
CTGCTCAAACAGGACTCCATCGCCAAACAACAGGTGGACACTCAAACATCCTTGGTGCGACAGTATGAATCAGCCTTGATTTCGGATCGTGCCACGGTGGCGAGTGCGGAACTTCAGCTCAGCTACACCAAGGTCACGGCTCCACTCACTGGGCGGGTGGGTTTACGTCAGGTGGATGCAGGCAACATGATCCGAGCTTCGGATGTGAACGGTCTTGTCATCATCACGCAGATGGATCCCATAGGCCTGATCTCCTCCATTCCCCAGGAGCGTGTGGCTGCAGTGCGCAAGCGTCTTGCTGGCAGTGAGCCCGTATTGGTGGAAGCCGTGGACAAGGAAATGAACAAGGTCCTTGGAAGCGGGAAGCTGCTGACGACCGACAATCAGATTGATGTCACCTCCGGCACCTTGAAACTGAAGGCGCAGCTGCCCAACGCCGACGGCCTGCTGTTTCCGAACCAGTTTGTCATCACGCGCGTGCTGGTGGACACAAGGACGAAAGCCACAGTGGCACCTGCCACAGCCATTCAGCGCGGGGCCAAGGGTGCCTATGCCTATGTTTTGAAAGAAGACGACAGCACCGTCACTTTGCGGAATCTCGTCACCGGACCCGTCCAAGGTGAGCGTGTTCTGATCACGGAAGGATTGAAGCCGGGAGAAAAGGTAATCACTCAGGGAGTGGATCGTTTGCGTGATGGCGCCAAAGTGGAAGTCATCACCCCCGGCAAGGCTGCACCGGGAGAGCGCCCCAAAGGAGACAAGGCCAAAGGGGAGGGGAAGGGCAGCAAAGGCGCGCCTTTGTCATGATGGCTGAAATCGCATGAAGATTGACGCATGAATCCCTCCCGCATCTTCATCGAGCGCCCCGTCGCAACCACTTTGCTGATGGTGGCGGTCCTGCTTGTCGGCGGGCTGGCTTACCGGCTGTTGCCGGTGGCGGCATTGCCGCAGGTGGACTATCCGACGATCCAGGTCGTCACCCTGTATCCTGGGGCGGGACCCGAGGTGATGACGTCCTCCATCACCGCCCCTTTGGAGCGTCAGTTTGGTCAGATGCCCGGCCTCGCGCAGATGTATTCGATCAGCAGCGGCGGCTCTTCGGTGATCACGCTGCGCTTCACGCTCGGGCTGCGTCTGGACATTGCCGAGCAGAGCGTGCAGGCGGCGATCAATGCCGCGGCAACACTGCTGCCAACAGATCTGCCAAATCCGCCGATCTATAACAAGGTCAATCCGGCTGATGCTCCCATCATCTCACTGGCACTGACCTCGCAGACGCTGCCGCTGATCAAGGTGCAGGACGCTGCCGACACGCGGCTCGTGCCCAAATTGTCGCAGATTTCCGGCGTGGGCCTTGTCTCGCTCAGCGGCGGTATGCGGCCCGCGGTGCGTATTCGTGCCAACCCTGTGGCCCTCTCCTCACGTGGCCTGAGCACTGAGGATCTGCGCAATGCAATCGCCATGGGAAATGTGAACCAGCCCAAGGGCGGTTTTGACAATGCCACGCGCAGCAGCACGGTGGATGCAAACGACCAGCTGCTTTCCGTCGATGACTACCGCAATCTCGTGATCGCCTGGCGCAACGGCGCCGCTGTGCGAGTGATCGATGTCGCTGACGTGGTGGATGATGCCGAGAATCTGCGCCTCGCCGCGTGGGCGGATGTGAAGCCTTCGACGACAGTGCAGCCGGCGGTCGTCGTCAATGTGCAGCGCCAGCCGGGAGCCAACGTCATCGAAGTGGCCGACCGCATCAAGACGCTGCTGCCGAAGCTGAAGGAAAACTTGCCGCAGTCGGTGGATGTGCAGCTTCTCACCGACAGAACGACCACGATTCGTTCCTCCGTGGAGGATGTGCAGTACGAACTGCTGCTCTCGATCTTCCTCGTTGTCGCGGTGATCTTTGTCTTTCTGCGCAGCCTGCGTGCGACGTTGATTCCGGCGGTCGCGGTGCCTCTCTCACTCGTCGGCACCTTCGCCGTGATGTGGCTGTGCGGTTTCAGTTTGAACAACCTGACGCTCATGGCCCTGACCATCGCGACGGGCTTTGTTGTGGATGACGCGATCGTGATGATCGAAAACATCGCACGCTACATCGAGAATGGCGAAGAACCGATGTCGGCCGCGCTGAAAGGGGCCAAGCAGATTGGTTTCACCATCATCTCGCTCACCCTGTCCTTGATCGCGGTACTGATTCCGCTGCTCTTCATGCAGGATGTGGTGGGCCGGTTGTTTCGTGAATTTGCCATCACGCTGGCCATTTCCATTGTGATCTCGGCGGTCGTCTCGCTCACCCTGACGCCGATGATGTGCGCCCGCCTGCTGAAGCATGGCGGGGAAGGGCCGATCGCGCAAAAGGTGTCGCGTGGTTTTGATGCAATCATCGCGCTCTATGGCAGGGTGCTGCGTGTGGTGCTCGATCACGGCGCGACGATGATGATGGTTTTTGCCGCCACACTCGTGGCGACCGGGCTGCTGTATCAAAGCGTTTCCAAGGGGTTCTTCCCATTGCAGGACACCGGCCTTATCCAGGGCTTTGTAGAGGCACCGCAAAGCGTGTCTTTCGCGGCGCTGGGCCAGCGGCAGCAGGAGCTTTCACGTCTGGTCACGGAGGATGAGGCCGTGAAAAGTGTTTCTTCATTCATTGGTGTGGATGGCGTGAACACCACCCCCAACACGGGACGCATGCTGATCAATCTTGTGCCGAGGCATGAGCGGAATGTGACTGCCGCGCAGGTAGTCCGACGTCTGCAGGACAAGGCCAACCGCCTTCCCGGCGTGCAGTTGTATCTGCAGCCGGTGCAGGATTTGAACATCGAGGATCGCGTGAGCCGGACACAATTTCAATACACGCTGCAGTCTCCGAGCATTGAATCCTTGCAGTTGTGGACGCACAAGTTGGTGGAGGAACTACGGAAATCATCTCTGCTGGCGGATGTGGCCGACGACTTGCTGGACAAAGGTCTGCAGGCGCGCGTGGTGATCGATCGAGAAACCGCGAGCCGCCTCGGTGTGACTGTCGCCGCCATCGATGCTGCACTCTACAATGCCTTTGGGCAGCGGCTTGTTTCGACGATTTTCACCCAAAGCGGGCAGTATCGCGTGGTCCTTGAGCATGGTCTGGAGTTCCAGTCAGGGCTCTCTGCCTTTGACCAGGTGCGCGTGCCATCCACCGGCGGGCAGCAGGTGCTGCTGAGCACAATGGCCAAAATCGTCGAAGAGCCGGCCACGCTGGCCATTGCTCATCAGGATCAGTTTCCTGCCGCCACTGTCTCGTTCAATCTGGCGCCCGGTGCCTCTCTGGGGGCTGCGGTGGCGGAAATCGAGCGCATCAAAGATGACATCAACATGCCCGAAAGCATTGAGGCTGCCTTTGCCGGCACGGCGCTAGCGTTTCAAGGTGCTCTGAACAATCAGCTGCTGCTTATCCTTGCCGCTGTCGTCGTCATGTATCTGGTGCTCGGCATCCTGTATGAGAGCTTCATCCATCCGCTGACGATTCTTTCGACACTGCCGTCCGCTGCGGTAGGCGCTCTGCTTGCGCTGGAAGTGACGCATACTGAACTCGGCGTCATGGCCATCATTGGCATCGTGCTGCTGATCGGCATCGTTAAGAAGAACGCTATCATGATGATCGACTTCGCCATCGAAGCTGAGCGTGAGCACAACATGCCGCCACGGGAGGCCATCTATCAGGCCTGCCTGCTGCGCTTCCGCCCGATCCTCATGACCACCTTGGCCGCCTTGCTCGGCGCACTGCCGCTCATGATTGGCAGCGGGGAAGGCTCTGAACTGCGCCATCCGCTGGGACTTACGATGGTGGGTGGTTTGCTGGTCAGTCAGATGCTCACTCTCTTCACCACACCGGTGATTTATCTGATGTTTGACCGCTTTGCGCCTTCACGCCGGGAAGAAATAGCGGCTGAAATTCCTGCCATTGCATGAATTTTACCGACACCTTCATCCACCGTCCCGTGGCGACCACGCTCGCCACGCTGGCGATCGCGTTGTCGGGTGTTCTGGCTTACACGAATCTGCCGGTTTCGCCCTTGCCGCAGGTGGACATGCCTTCGATTTCCGTCTCGGCCTCGCTGCCGGGCGCCAGTCCAGAGACCATGGCCGCCACAGTGGCCACACCGCTGGAGCGCACGCTGGGCCGCATCGCCGGGATCACGGAGATGACCTCCTCCTCTTCGCAGGGCAGCACGAGCATCAGCCTGCAGTTTGACATCAGCCGTGACGTGGACAGCGCTGCTCGGGACGTGCAGGCAGCCATCAATGCGGCGCGCAGTTTGCTGCCAACGGGCATGCCGGGCAATCCGACCTACCGCAAAATGAACATGTCGGACTCGCCGATCATGATCATGGCGCTGACTTCGGACGTCGCCACCTCTGGGCAGATGTATGATGTCGGTTCGACGGTGATCGCGCAGAAGATTTCACAGATCGAAGGCGTGGGCAGTGTCAGCGTCGGTGGCAGTTCGCTGCCCGCCGTGCGCGTCAGCATGAACATGCCGGCCATGACGCGTGCAAACCTCACCATGGAAGACGTCCGTGCCGCCATCGCCGCCGCGAACGTGAACCGGCCCAAGGGGTTGGTTGAAGATGAAAATCGACGCTGGCAGGTGCTGGCGAGCGATCAAATGGACAAGGCTGAAGATTACAAAAATGTCATCGTCAGCTACGTCAATGGGGCGGCCGTACGGCTGGCGGATCTCGGGGAGGTGACGGATTCCGTGCAAGATGCCTACAACTACGGCAGCACCAACGGCAAGGTCTCCGTGTCGCTCATCGTCTTCCGGCAGGCTGGAGCAACCATCATCGAGGTGGTGGACAAGATTAAAGCCATGATGCCAAGACTCCGTGCGATGGCTCCAGCTTCTATGGATCTGGACATCACCATGGAGCGCACCGTGACCATCCGTGCCTCGATTGATGATGTGCAGTACTCACTGCTGATAGCCACCCTGCTCGTCATCCTGGTGGTGTTTGCTTTTTTGCGCCGGGTGCGGGCCACCTTGATTCCGGGCGTGGCGGTGCCGGTGTCCCTTCTGGGCACTTTTGGTGTCATGTATCTCTGTGGCTACAGCCTGGACAATCTTTCACTGATGGCCCTCACCGTCAGCACTGGCTTTGTGGTAGATGATGCGGTCGTCGTGCTGGAAAACATCACCCGACATGTCGAAAATGGCATGCCCGTGATGGAGGCTGCACGCCGTGGGACGCGTGAAGTGACCTTCACGGTCATTTCGATGAGCATCTCATTGATCGCCGTGTTTATTCCCATCCTGCTCATGGGAGGACTCATGGGGCTGTTGTTCAGAGAGTTCGCCGTGGTGCTCACCGTGGCCATTGCCGTTTCGCTTGTGGTTTCACTCACAACCACGCCGATGATGTGCGCACGTTTGCTGAGCGCAGAAAAAGAAGGTCACAAACCCGGTTATTTTGCACGGCTTTCGGACGGCATCTTTCACTGGATTCAGTCATTCTACGCCAGCACGCTTCACATCGCCCTGAGGCATCACTGGCTGACACTGACGGCGCTCATCGGCATCGTTGGCCTCACTGGATGGTTGTATGTGACGATCCCCAAGGGCTTTTTCCCGCAGCAGGATGCGGGCCTGCTCATTGGCGGCATCAGCGCGGATCAGAACATCTCGTTCCAGGCCATGCGCGAGAAAATCATCGAGATCGCCAAGATTGCGCAGGCAGATCCAGCAGTTGAAAAGGTGAATGCAAGCTGCGGTTCTGACTCGCGAATGGGCGGGCCGAAAAACAGCGGAAGGGTCTTCATCTCTCTCAAGCCGCTGAGCAAGCGTGATACAGTCGATGTCGTGCTGGCACGTTTCCGTGGCAAGCTTTCAAAAATCGCAGGTGCGACCCTGCTGTTGATGCCATCGCAGGATTTGCGCATTGGCGGGCGCTCCAGCCGTGCCTTGTATCAATACACGCTGCAGGCTGGTGATGTGGAGACCCTGCGCAAATGGGAACCGCGTGTGCGTCAGGCACTCCTTGGCCTCAAGGAACTCGTGGATGTGAACAGTGATTTTGAAGATAAGGGCACCGTCACCAGGCTCGTCATTGACCGTGACGCCTGCGCCCGTGTCGGCGTGAGCATGCAGGCGGTGGATGGTGCGCTGAACAGCTCTTTCGGCCAGCGTATGGTTTCCACGATCTATGCGCCTCTGAATCAATACCGCGTGATTTTGGAGTCATCTCAAAATGACGATCCCGGAGCATTTGATCAGGTCATGGTGCGTTCCAACTCCGGCAAGCTCGTGCCATTGAACCAGCTTTCGCGGTGGGAGTTCGCGCCTGCTGCGCTGTCCATCAGCCATCAGGGGCAGTTCGCGGCGCTGACCTTTTCATTCAACATCCCGCCCGGAGTGGCGTTTGCAGACGCCACGGAAGCCATCAACGATGCCGTAAACAAACTGCACATTCCCGATGATGTTCAGCGCGTTTTCGCCGGCACGGCGGGTGCTTTCCAGGCTTCGCTGGACAGTCAGCCCGTCCTCATTCTCACGGCACTGCTCGTCATCTACCTCGTGCTGGGCATTCTCTATGAGAGCTTTCTGCATCCGCTGACAATCCTCTCGACGCTGCCTTCTGCAGGCGCGGGCGCCTTGCTTGCCCTTTACGTCTGCGGAATGGATTTCACAGTGATGGCGATGATCGGCATCTTTCTGCTCATTGGGATCGTGAAAAAGAACGCCATCATGATGATCGACTTTGCCCTGCAAACGGAGCGCGAACGCGGGCTTGATTCATTCCAGGCCATCTTTGAAGCCTGCCAGCTGCGCCTGCGCCCCATTTTGATGACCACCTGTGCCGCCTTGCTCGGTGCTTTGCCCCTGGCCCTAGGGACTGGTGTTGGTTCTGAGCTGCGCAGGCCGCTCGGTGTGGCGGTTGTTGGCGGGTTGATTGTCAGCCAGATGCTCACACTTTACACCACGCCCGTGGTGTACTTATTCCTCGATGGCCTGAGGCTGCGTTTCCTGAAAAAACACCGCACCACACCGGTCATGAACGCTGCTTCTGTTCCCGCCACTCTATGAACCGTCTTTTTGTCATTATTCTCCTGTTCACCGGCGCAGGCTGTAGCTTCTCACCGAAGAAGCAGGCTCCGGCGATGAATCTGCCGGCAAACTTCAAGGAGAGCCGTGGTTGGAAAGTCGCGCAGCCCGCCGATCATCTGCCGCGTGGCAACTGGTGGTCCATTTTCCATGACAGCGATCTGGACGCCATCATGAAAAGCCTGGAGGTTTCGAATCAATCATTGCAGTCCGCCGTTGCGAAAGCGCAGCAGACCTCGGCTTTGCTCACGGCGGCCAAACTGGCCTTTCTACCGACTGCTTCTCTCACGAGCGACTACACGGTGAATAAGAGCGGTGCACTCGGCGGCTCCGGCAACGCCAACTCAATCAACGCCGCCCGCAGTGGCTCAGGCGTGAAAAGTATTCAATCTGTGGGCGCCTCAGCCAACTGGGAACTGGATCTGTGGGGAAGACTTCGACATACTGCCAAGGCCACCAAGGCGGACGTCGAGGCAGTGCAGGCGGATGTGGAGTCCACCCGGCTCACCCTTCAAACTCAGGCGGCGCAGAGCTACTTTTCACTGCGTGCTGCCGACGCCCAAGGGCTCTTGCTTGAGCGCCAGGTGACCAGTTACGCCAAGTCGCTGGAACTCACGCAGAACCGCAAAGCACAGGGCGTGGCTTCCGAAGCGGATGTTGCGCTCGCCGCAACGCAGCTTGCGACATCGCGCGCCGCCTTGATCGAAACGGGGGTGGTAAGGGCAACGATGGAGCATGCTCTGGCCGTGCTGACTGGCCGTGCCCCAGCCGATTTCGGCTTGAAGCCGGCCACTCTCACTTCGCACATTCCTTCGCTGCCCGCCACGGCACCTTCGACGCTGTTGCAGCGCCGCCCTGACATCGCCGCGGGCGAGCGGCGTGTGGCCGCTGCCAATGAGCGTATCGGAGCAGCCGTTGCCGCCTTTTTCCCCACGATTTCCTTGGGGGCTGCCACTGGATGGCGTGCATTGACGAACCTGCTTGCTCAGGGCAACAATTTCTGGTCGTTTGGTCCTGACGCCGCCTTTGCGGTTCTTGACAGCGGACAGAGGTTGGCCGCCAAGGCGCAGGCGGATGCGACATGGAGGCAGGCTGTTGCGGATTATCGACAGGCTGTGCTAACCGCCATGCAGGAGTCTGAGGATGCGCTGTCCACCCTGCGCATTCTGGCGGCCGAAACTGAAGCCCAGAATGAAGCTGTGCATGCGGCCCGGGAGAGCGAACGAATCGCCACCAATCAGTATGAGGCGGGTACATTGAGCTATATCAACGTTGCCACCGCTCAAGCGACTGCTCTGAATGCCGAGCGCAGTGCCATTGATCTCCGCTCCCGTCGTCTGAACGCTACCGTGGCCCTGATCAAAGCACTGGGTGGTGGGTGGTGAACATGGGCATTAGTCACTGGAGCCAGTTGCGGCACTGATGAGGCGAATCGATGACGAATGAATCTCGAGGCTTGAATCGAAGGTGCGTATCGTTATGAGATCCGCATGGAACTCATCAACAACACTCCCCTGGTGCCGGCTGCGGTCGGTCCGTATTCTCAAGCGGTGAAGCATGGCGGCCTGCTGTTTTGCTCAGGCCAGATTCCCATCGATCCGGCAGCGGGAAAGATCGTGGCGACGGATGTGGAAGGTCAGACGACCCAGGTGCTGGCCAACATTCGCGCGCTGCTGGAGGCGCAGGGGCTCACGCTGAGCTCTGTCATCAAAGCGACCGTGTTTCTGCAAAACATGGCTGATTTTCCCAAGGTCAATCCGCTGTATGAGGCGGCATTTGCCGGTCACAAACCCGCCCGTTCGACTGTGGCCGTGGCAGGACTGCCGCTGGGTGCCTTGGTCGAGATCGAAGTGATCGCGGCGCTGTCTTAAGGTGCGGGGCAGGCCAAGATCTATCAGTGCCATCAGATCAGCAGCCATCCTTCAGGACCATACCCGCGCCTTTTGAAGGTGCTGTTTCAGGCGCACGATTTAAGGAGTGCCAAAATCCAGCACACAGCGGAAGCCTAGATCTGCGCGGGAGGCATTCTTGAGTGCATGAGAACGGGCGGATGTCAGCAGGGCGTCTTTGTCAAAGCTCAGCCAGCTGCCGCCGCGGATGACGCGCTCATCCGGCGCACCGGGCCATGCGTCTGCGCTCCATTCAGACACATTGCCGCCCATTTCATACAGGCCCAGGGGGTTCCCGCGCGCGCTGTCTACCGGCGCGGTGTAGGAGTAATTGTCGGCGGTGCCAGAGATTTTGGTGGCATCCAGATTGGCTGAGAGTGCCGGCGGCTTCCAGTCATCCGCCTTGGGCGTCCAAGGGTAGTGTGTTTTGTTGGCGAGGTGCCTCGCGGCAGGATCGGCACCGGTTTCATTTTTCAAACCGGCAGCCAGGCTCCATTCGGTGTCGCTCGGCAGACGGTAGGAGGCGGTGGCCGGGATGAGCTTGCTAGCACGGTCGCGCTCGGTCAGCCAGGCGCAGAAAGCCATGGCATCTTCCCATGACACACCTGCGGCAGGATGATTCCCTCCAAGCAGAAAGGAAGGTTTCTGGCTCCAGTTGCGTCCGGTATCACGCAGCCAAGTTTCGAAATCACGCACGCTGGTTTCCGTGACGCAGATGAGGGGGCCGCTTTTCTCCTGCAATGGGACAAAACGCATGCCCAGCGCATTGATGAAGGAGCTGCCATCTGCCACTGCTGGTTTGAGACTCGCAGGGTCGGGCAAGCCGCCGTCATCGCCCTTGCCTTGCATCTGCTTACGCAGTGCTTCCACCGCAGTTGCGTCGACTTTGCGGCTGTCAGTCATTGCCTTCATGCGTTCCTCCATAGCCTGTTTTTTCTCCGCATCGGAGGCGGCCAGGAGGCTGGCAGTGCGGCGTTTGTCATCAAATACACAGCGGAAGCCGATGGTGGGGGCACGCAAGTCAGCAGGCACGACATACTGATAGGCCGAGGTGAGGCATTCAGCACGAAAATAGGCCCAGGAGCCGCCGCGCAGGATACCAGTCGGTTGCGCCCGGATCTCCACTGGCTGGGTCCATTCCCAGACGTTGCCCGCGAGGTCAAACAGTCCCTCCCGAGTGGGAGTAAAACTTCCTACTGGTGCGGTGAATGCATAGCCGTCGTTGGCGTAGCCAGTGATCTCGCCATCGGCAAAGTTGGCGGTCTTTGCAGGCGGCGGCCAGTCCTGCCCCCAAGGATAGATTTGGTCGTCCAACAGACGGTCTTCAGCGGAGAGACTGATCTTCTTGCGACCACGGGCCAGGCCCACTGCAGAGTCCCACTCTTCCGGCGTGGGCAGGCGGTAGCTCTGGGAGCTGTCGATCAGATGCTGTTCGCGCTCGGTTTCGGTGAGCCAATTGCAGAAGGCCACGGCATCCTGCAGGTTGACCCCTACCACTGGATGCTCTGGCGATTGCTCAAAATGCGGCTGGTAGGACCATGGATACTTTTTCTGCCGCAAAAACTCATTCCATTCGGAGAGCCGCGTCTCCCAGATGGCAAATTGCACGGTGGTGCCGGGAATGCTGGCAAAGCGCATGCCCAGGCTGCTCACCCGTGGCGCATTTGGACTGGCACCTTCAGGCTTGGCGCTGGTTTGTCCATGTGCGGCAAAACACGCGGCCAAGCCGAGGACAAGTGCAGTCAGAAGGGTAGGGGGGCGGCGCATGGAATTCGATAAATGCAAAGAGGGCCGGGTTCATCCAAAAAAACTCAGGGCAACACGACTGTCTACATTTTGCCGGAGAAAAATGTACGCTGCCAGCATAGCTTGGTGTCAAAGTGTTAACACACTGGAGAACTTTATTCTTTGCGCTGGGTATCAGCATGGTACAGTCACCTCCCTTTTTGAAAAATGCCGACCCAACCACGGCAAACCATCCAGGCCGCCGCTTAAGCGACCTTTGGCGGCAGCTTGGCCGTGTGGGCCTTTTTTAAAATATGTGAGTCGTTTTGACGCTCTATTGGCGGGGTTAGCAAGTGCTTTAAAGGTATCTGATGATGGATCTGTCTAGGTTTTCCAATGACGGCTTTGAACGAGGTGCTGAGCGCTGGAAAGAGGCTGCCTGGCTTTTGACGAAGACGATTTTTTTTCAAACTTCGGTGCCTTGGCCCTCCGCTCTGCGCTCAACTCTGCTCCGCTGGTTCGGTGCCCAAGTCGGCACAGGTGTGGTCATCAGGGCAAATGTGAATATTTCCTTCCCATGGCGACTGGTCTTGGGTGACTACGTCTGGCTTGGAGAAGACGTCATGATCCTGAGCCTTGCCCCAGTGAAAATCGGATCACATGTCTGTATATCACAGCGTTCGTTCTTGTGTACAGGCTCGCACGATCATCGCAGAGAAACGTTCGATTTGATCGTGCGCGGCATCACGTTAGGCGATGGTTGTTGGGTCGCCGCACAATCGTTCATCGGTCCTGGAGTGGAGGTGGGCAGCGGAAGTGTGGTGAGTGCAGGAAGTGTGGTGATGAACTCTGTTCCAGAACGCACTTTGGTCAGGGGAAATCCTGGAGTGGTGATCAAAACTCTGGCCATGGACGCAGATGCATCACCCGCTGATGCTTAATGAAAGGGCGAGTAAGACCTGGTGTCGAAAAATGTGAGAGTTCTCAGCGAAGTGTTAAAGACATCTTCAGCCAAAATGTGCCGGCCTTGCCGGGGCTTCGTCTTTCGTTCTTCGATATTTTCCGTCATGGCGCACATCCCCCTTTGCTTGTCATGAAAGGCATCATCCTCGCAGGCGGTGTGGGATCACGGCTGTATCCCCTCACGCAGGTGGCGTCCAAGCAGTTGCAGCCGGTCTATGACAAGCCCATGGTGTACTACCCGCTCACCGTCCTCATTGCTTCCGGTATCCGTGAGTTCTGCCTCATCTCTTCCCCTCAGGATTTGCCACGATTTCAGCGCTTGCTTGGAGACGGTTCGCAGTGGGGCATTTCAATTGAATACCGTGAACAGGCCAGGCCCGAAGGAATCGCGCAGGCATTCCTCATCGCCGCATCCTTCATTGGCCAAGACCCGGTGACCTTGATCCTCGGCGACAACATTTTCTTTGGTGGAGATGCCTTTCCACGTGCCTTTGCCGAATTCAAATCCGGTGCCACCATATTTGCCTATCATGTCAACGACCCTGAACGGTACGGGGTGGTGGAATTTGACGCCGAAGGCCGGGCGGTTTCACTCGAAGAAAAGCCTGCACACCCGCGCAGCAATTATGCCGTGCCTGGCGTCTATCTATATGACAACGAGGTCGTTGCCATCGCCCGGAATTTGAAGCCTTCACCTCGTGGCGAACTCGAAATCACCGATGTGAACAAGAAATACCTGCGCCGTGGCACCCTGCGCGTCCAGCGCCTCAGTCGTGGCACCGCCTGGCTGGATGCAGGCACCAGCAGCAGCCTGCACGAGGCCTCTGCCTATGTGCAGACCATCGAAAAACGCCAGGGCATGAAACTCGGCTGCCCGGAAGAGGCCTCGCTGCATCGCGGCTTTCTTTCCCTCGACGACTTTGAAAACCTCGTGACTGGAATGCCCCAGTGCGAGTACCGCGACTACCTCGCCGACGTTGCCATCGAGGTGAAACGTGTTGGTCTTAAAAGCGCCTGAAACTTCCATGATTCCCCATCCAGTACTATCCCATCGCTATGCGCAGCCCGAAGAGCGGCAGGACTACGTCAAAGAACTCTTCGATCAGGGGGCCGCGCATTACGATCCCATCGTCGATTGGGGATTTTTCGGTACGGGCAATCTCTACCGCAGGACGGCGCAGAGCCGCCATGGCCTGCGGCCCGGCATGCAGCATCTTGATGTCGCCTGCGGCACTGGCCTCGTCGCCGTAGCCGCCAGCCAGGTGCTCGGTGGTGATAGCACCATCACCTGCGTGGAGCCTAGCGATGGCATGCTGGCTGTGGCCAAGGGAAAGCTGCCAAACGCACGCTTCATCCAGAGTCGTGCGGAGAGCATGCCTGTCGAAGCCAACGCCTACGACTTTCTCACGGTGGGCTACGCACTGCGCCACTTCGCCGATCTGGAGGCCACCTTCCGTGAATTTCATCGTGTACTCAAGCCCGGTGGACGTGTCCTCATCATGGAGGCCACCCGTCCAGCGGGCAGGATCGGCTCAGCTCTCTTCAAACTTTACTTCGGCATTTTGTATCCCTTCTTCGCCCGTCTGCTCACCCGCAGCCAAAAAGCAGAGGAGATGATGGTGTACTTTTGGGAAACCATGGATGCCTGTGTCCGTCCTGAGGCCGTCGTCTCCGCTCTCAAGGCTGCCGGTTTCCAAGAAGCCCGGCGCATCGCCTGCATGGGCGTCTTCAGCGAATACGCTGCCGTCAAAGCATGATGAATCTTCTCATCACTGGCGGGGCAGGCTTCATCGGCTCCAATCTCATCCGGCATGTCATTGACCAGCCTGAGATCTCGAAGCTTGTCAATCTGGACTGCCTTACCTATGCCGGTCGCCTCGAAAATCTCGACGGCATTCATGGTGTCCACCCACGATATGCCTTTGAGCAGGTCGATCTCCGCGACAAGGAAGAAGTCCTCCGCGTCATTCGCGAGCAGGACATCACACACGTCATGCATCTCGCCGCCGAATCTCACGTTGATAGCAGCATCACAGCTCCGGGTGATTTCATCACCACCAATATCAACGGCACCTTCCACCTCCTCGAAGCCTGCCGCGCCCTCTGGTTCGATCCTGCCACAGGCATCCAGAATCAAGCAGCCAGGTTTCTTCACGTCTCGACCGATGAGGTTTTCGGCTCCCTCAGTTCTGACGATCCCGCCTTTACTGAGGCCTCTCCCTGCGCACCCAATTCACCCTATTCTGCCAGCAAAGCGGCGAGCGACATGCTCGTGCGCAGTTACCACCAAACCTACGAACTTCCTGTCCTCATCACGCGATGCTCGAATAATTATGGCCCGTATCAGTTTCCTGAGAAACTCATCCCGGTTGTCATTCAAAGTGTCCTCGCCCGTGAGCCTGTCCCCATCTACGGCGATGGAATGAACGTGCGCGATTGGATTTACGTCTGCGATCATGTTGCAGCGCTTTGGTCGGTTCTCAGCAGAGGCCAAGTCGGAGAGACATACAACATCGGCGGCCGTAATGAACTGGCAAATGTGCATCTCGTGCGGATGATCTGTGATATGCTGGACGACCTAAAGCCCGAACTCGGTGGCCATTCGCGCAGCCTCATCACTTTTGTCTCTGACCGTCCCGGTCATGATCGACGCTACGCCATGGATGCGACGAAGATCAGTGTCGAACTCGGCTGGTATCCTGCACACACCCTTGACAAGGGGCTGCATGATACCGTGTCGTGGTATCTTCAGCATCAGGTCTGGGTGGAATCGATAGCTCGTGACTAATTCATGTGGGATCCAACCTTCAATGAACCGTCTCTTCAGTGTGCTGCGCCATCCGAAGCCGTTTCGTTTTTTGGTCGCCCAAGTTTTCTGGCGCACCGGCTGGGGAAGGCGGATCACTTTTCCAATGCGTTCGTTCCGACTCCATCTGCATCCTGCCAACCTTGCCTGGCAGCTCTGGGTGGACCGGCATCAAAGGGATGCCGATTTGGACATCATCCGTTCACTTCTCAAACCGGGAGACACGATGATTGACGTCGGAGCCAACATTGGATTTACCGCCATGGAAGGGGCGTGCTCCGTCGGCGAGAATGGCGTTGTTCATGCCATTGAGCCGCATCCCTTCATTCATCGGTGTCTGGAGGAAAACCTCAGCCTAAACCAGTTCAGTTCACCGCAGGTTCAGCGTTATGCCGTCGCCGTTGCAGACGCCCCCAGTGAACGGGGTGCGCAGTTCACCGATGACCGCCGTGATGACATGAATTTCATGGTTCCTAAAGGTTCAGCCCACCACTCGGGCTTGAACACCAAAAGGATCACAGTCCCGGTCACCACCTTGGATGTTTTGTTTCCGGACTTGCTTCGCTGTGATCTCTTAAAGATCGATGTCGAGGGTGTGGAACTCGCTGTGCTGCGCGGTGCCAGCAGCCTGCTCAAAAATACGCGACAGATTTTGATTGAAGCCGGGGATCCGAACTCAGCCCGTCATGGCTTTACAGCCAATGATTTGTTGACGTATTTGGAATCCGCCGGATTCGACGTGCGCTCCGTGGATCAAGGGAAGGCGCGGGATACTCCCGTTCAAATTGAAGATTACCGCAATCTTGTCGGAAACTGGCTGGCCATTCGCAGGTAGATAGTAACGCTGACTCAGACATGGAACGTATTGATCACAGAGTGAAGGCAACGACTCTGCGCCGATCATGGCCTTGGAGGGTTCAATGTGGGGTCGTTCATCCAACTCTCGAACGCCCCTTGGGTAACCAAAGGTGGCTCAGCCCAGTAAGAATGGATATGCAAAGCCTTGCCTGCGGCATTCAGATGCCAGTCGATGGGACGGTTGAACGGCGGATGCGCAAACCGGCTGGACAACACACGCTCCGCGCAGCCGGGATGAATAAGATACGCCTCCGTGCAGCGGGAGCAGCCGCCACCACCCCACAGCAGCCCGCGTTTCCAGCCGCGCCAGTAGACGTGCTTGCCGGCGCGGCGCAGCCACAAGGGTACGTGCAGATCACAGCCCTGCCCCACAAAGCACAGATCCCACTCTTTTGGCAGCTCATTCAGGCAGTCTGTCAACGCGGGCAGAAAGCCGGGGCGGATCAGTACATCATCTTCCAGGATCAGATGCCAGGCATGCGGCTCAGCCACGACTTTGCGGTACACCGCCAGATGCTTCAAGATCAGAGAGACCGAACCCGCTGCGATCGCCTTTGGGTCGCCCCACTCGCCGCGTTCAAACGCACCTCCCGCCAGCACCTCCTCGCGATCATGGTCTGTCATCCAGCTTACAGGAAAGTGGTCCAGCCCATGCTCCAGCAACGTCCGCTCCATGTGCGCCCGGCGTTCGGTCAGGCGTGTATAATGGATGACATGCACCCGCAGGTTTTCCGGAGTGATGGCGGCAGCGGCTTGTTCCATATGCGGAAGGCAGTTTCTCACACACCCTGCAGTTCCTGCAACAGCTAAGAGCCGCAAGCTTGCTCAGCTCCTCACTCGTCTCGAATGTTATCATGGCTGTCACTTCGCCACAATCGACTGCGCCTTTACCGCTGGAGCGCGGTCTTTGGCGGCTTCGCATTGGTGCAGTTGTTCGTGCAGGCGCTGAATGCCGTCGCGGGATTCCTGCTGGTGCGCACTTTGGAAAAGCCGGATTACGCCTGGTTCACCATCGCCAGCAGCATGAGCGCCGCGCTGGCCGTCCTGGCGGATGCAGGCATTGTCAACGCAGTCACCTCCATCGGTGGTGGGATCTGGCAGGACAAAGCATCTTTGAAAGGCTTGGTGCAGGCCGCGCTGCGCCTGCGGGTGAAACTGGCAGCTCTATCCTCGGTCATCGTTGCTGGCATTTCGCTCTGGCTGCTGCTGCGCAATGGCGCAGGCCTTCCCGCTGCACTAGGGCTTACCGCCCTGGTGCTCGCACCCATCTGGCAGGTTTCCACCACCTCGATTTTCAATGTCGTCAACCGTCTGCAATCGCGCACCCGGCAGCTTCAAGTCGCAGATCTTTTGCCTGTCATTGTCCGGACTGCGCTGACAGCGGCACTGGCTCTGCTGGGCGGGCTCACTCCACTCACTGCTCTCACGGCGGTTTTTGTGGCCCATCTTACCCAGTATGGCATCGTACGTATGCAGGTTCTGCCATTGCTGGGGGATGTGCAGCCCACTGGCATCGCCGATCATAGTGCTCGCATCTGGGCGGTGGTGCTTCAGTTGCTGCCAAACTGCATTTTCATCTGCATTCAAGGCCAGCTTGCAACATGGCTGATCAGCGTCTTTGCCACCACCAGCGAGGTCTCGGATCTCGGGGCGCTGAATCGCCTCGCCGTCATCTTCGCCGTGCTCGCCGGGCCTCTCGGGCAGTTCGTGTTTCCTTCCTTTGCCCGCGCCTCGGACAGAAAACGGATGTGGGCTATGGCGATCACCCTTGTGGCTGGCACGACCTTATTCAGCGCCGTGCTTCTGGCGTTCGCCTGGTGGCAGGGGCATTGGTTCCTCTGGGTCCTAGGTGGCAAGTACGCGCACCTGCAGCGGGAGCTAGTAGTAGTGCTGGCGGGCATGGCCTTCACCAACGTATCTGGTTTTGTCTGGGCCTTGAATGCGTCCCGCGGATGGAATCACCTGGCCTGGCTCAACATTCCATTAACCCTCACCACCCAGGCGGTGGCCGCCTGCCTGCTGCCTCTAAACAGCGTGATGGGGCTGGCTTGGTTCATCATCGCTTCGTCGGCCGTGCAGTGCGGCCATGCTTTGGCCACATGCATCTTCGGACTCACTCACGACCCTCGCATTCAGCCAGCGGCTCGAATATGCTGAATCAAATCGGCTTCATTCAGCTTCGATTTCCACTTTTTTCATGAAACTCCTCGTCACCGGATCCTCCGGTCTCATCGGTTCCGAAGTCGTCGATTATTTTTGTCAGCAGGGCTGGCAGGTCCATGGCGTGGATAACAACATGCGTGCCGACTTCTTCGGCCCACAAGGAGACACCCGCTGGAATCAGGAGCGGCTCAAGGCAGCGCATCCATCATTTCATCATCACGAGCTCGACATCCGGGATCGTAAGGCTGTGCTCGACTGCCTCGCCACACTGACGCCTACCCACGTCGTCCATACCGCTGCGCAGCCCAGCCATGATCTCGCCGCCTCGCGGCCTTTTGATGATTTTGATACGAACGCTGTCGGCACCTTGAATCTATTGGAGGCCACCCGCCTCCATGCCTCGGAGGCCGTGTTCATTCATATGAGCACCAACAAGGTCTATGGTGACCGTCCCAACGCCATCAAGCTTAAAGAGCTGGATACCCGCTGGGATTATGATGATCCCGCCTATGTAGGCGGCATTACTGAGGAATTCTCCATTGATCAGAGCAAGCACAGCCTTTTCGGCGCATCGAAGGTCGCTGCCGATGTCATGGTGCAGGAGTATGGGCGCTACTTTGGCATGAAGACCTGCGCCCTGCGTGGTGGCTGTCTTACGGGCCCGAACCACAGCGGTGTCGAGCTCCATGGCTTCCTCAGCTACCTCATCAAATGCAACCTGGCCGGAAAAAAGTACAATGTCTTTGGCTACAAAGGCAAGCAGGTGAGGGACAACATTCACAGCTTCGATGTCGTCCGCTTCATGCACGCCTTCTTTGAAAATCCTCGCTGCGGCGAGGTTTACAACATCGGCGGTGGTCTCACTATCCCGGATGGGGCATCACCAAGACGCTGGATGATGTGTTTGAAGAGATTTATCAAGCCACGACTAGAGAACCCGTCAGAGCTTAAACTTCTTGACGGCTACTGCCACAGAAGGGTTTAATTTAAGCTGATAAAAAGCTAGTTTGAAGATCATTAAGGCCACAACCCTCCATTTAACATACTTTTATGCCAAGAGTCAGTTGCGTAATGTTTGCCGCCAAGCACCTCAGCCCGGACATGGTGCGGGGCAAGCGAGTTCTGGATGTGGGTTCCTCCGACTACAATGGCAGCATGCGGCCTTTGATAGAGTATTGGGGCTGCGCCGAGTATGTCGGCATTGACATGGAGCCAGGTCATGGCGTGGACATAGTCATGAATGCCGACGACAGTCTGGAACGCTTTGGTAGTGATAGCTTTGATATCGTCATATGTCTCGAAATGATGGAGCACACTCGTCACTGGCGTACATCTCTGCATAACATCAAGGGCGTATGTAAACCTGGTGGTCTGGTGCTGATGACCTCGCCTGCTCAAGGCTACCCATACCATGGACTCTATTCTGATTTTTGGCGTTACCAGCCTGAAGATTTTCAGGTGTTGTTTGGAGATTTCGAGGAGATTCGAACGGAGTTCGATGCTCAAGGGCCCGGTTCCTGCGTGGCTGCACGGAAACCCGAATCTTTCTTGGAGACTGATCTTTCGAAGTATGAACTCTTCAGTATTTGCAATGGGCGGCGTTGTGCGGACTTAGTGAACTCAGATTATCAAACTCCCTATTTTCGACGTATACTCTGGAAACTTCGCCTGAAAGACTGGGCCTTGCGTATCCAGTTGGGTGCTGGCCGTTTGGTTACACGTCTGTTTGGGATTCGTTAGCAGAGCTTGATTTGGGTTTGTAAGCTAATTCTAAATCGCCTGGAGAATATATAAGTGGTAGCTTGGAATTTGATTCGCACGGTTGCTGTTTTTGGGATTCACGGGTGAAAATCTAGCATGATTCCGGCAAGCATCCTTATTACCGGTGGCGCGGGCTTCATCGGCTCGAATCTGGCCTGTCACCTGCGGGCGGCCCACCCTCATGCTGTGATTGTCTGCATGGACAATTTCCATCGCAAGGGCTCCGAGATCAACGTCCCCAGACTGCAGGCAATGGGCATCGAATTTCATCGTGGGGACATTCGTCATCCCGGCGAGTTTCCCGCAGGCCCGTTCGAAGTGCTCATCGAGTGCTCCGCCGAACCCTCCGTCTTGGCCGGACAGGACGGCTCGCCCGATTACCTATTTCAGACAAATCTGGTGGGTGCCTATCACTGCCTGGAAAAAGCCAGGACCTGGCAGTCACGTGTCATCTTTCTTTCCACCAGCCGTGTCTATCCCGTGGCACAGCTGGAGGCGCACCCATGGGTGGAAGATGGTACACGCTTTCGTTGGTTGGATGAAGGCACCGCAGGCATCAGTTCAGCTGGGGTCAGCGAGTCGCTTAACTTGGGCGGTGCACGATCCTTGTATGGTTTCACCAAACTCGCCGCCGAGCAGTTGATTGAAGAATATCGGGCCAGCTTCGGCTTGAAAGCCGTCATCAATCGCTGTGGCGTTGTCGCCGGACCTTGGCAATTCGGCAAGGTGGATCAGGGCGTCGTTGCTCTCTGGGTCATGGCGCATCTTTTCAA
>JAPLUN010000062.1 GCA_026397715.1 Verrucomicrobiota bacterium | reverse complement strand
AACCATCACTGGTTTCTCGCCTCTTACTCACCACGCTGAGCCAGGGTTTATGGCCTCCATTTCATATGAAGAAGCCTGCAAAATCGGTGTCAGGTTCAAACAGGATGCCATCTACTTTGTCAGCAGTGGGACGTTGTTTGTCAGCCATTGTGATCACCGCCGGAGCCTGAAGCCCATCACGCAGTTCTCGAAGCGGGTGGATTCAAACGCCTGACATGCAAGCCGTTGCCCTCATGACTGACGTCCACATCTGTGATCAATCCTGAGACTTTCCCCGAGTGAGCGCTAAGCCATGATCTCTTGTAAAAAGCTTTTGAAAAGAGCGCCAAGTGTAGGCAGTCGGTCATTCAAACGGTGATCTCCGTCAATGAGGTGCAGCTCCGCCCGCTGTTCTTCGCAAAACCTGATTGAATTTGCAGCGGAAATAATGTCATCCTGCCATCCGTGAATCACCGTCAGTGGTCGGCATTGGGTCGGATAAATCTGGTGCTCGTAGCCAGGCATGTAGAGTGCAGGTGCGAGCAGGAACAATCCCCGCGCTGCATGCGTCATGGATGCCACCGTTGAGACGTAGCCCCCCATGCTAGAGCCCACTAATATGACATTATCCTCTTCGGCTTTCAGTGCCTCCAAAAGGCGGGCCACTCGAAGATCGGGATTCTGAATATCCGAATAGTCCAGGCTCTCCACCGAAAATGCCAATTCCTCGGCGATGGCTGCTAGATGACGTATTTTCGATCCCCATGGACCGCTCTCTTTACCGTGTGAAAAATAGACCTTCATGATTTTGTGTGACGGACGCTTCCATCCTGAGATCGTGGGTCAAGTGGCATTCCGCCTTGAGTTGAGAAGTCGCGAGCGTCTTTAAGTTGCCACGATGAAGCTGTTCATGATTTCGGTAGTGACGGACCAGACGGTGGTCCCATCATCCCCTCCAACTCCTCCCGCACCCGTTTCTTGAGCTCCGGAGGTCCGAGCACCTTGGCCTTGCTGCCCCAGCTCAGCACCCAGCGGGTGATCTCCTCCAAACCGGACAGGTCCGCTTGAAACTCGATCACGCTGCCGTCCGGTTTCAGCTTTCGGATCGCCTGAGTCGAGTGCCACAGGCGCTCTGCCACTACGCGAGCGGCGTAGCCTTCAAAACGGAGGTGCACCTCGTGTGTGCGCTTCTCCTCACCCGCATAGCTCCACACGCCGAAGCCGCCTCCCAGATGATTCCGTGCATTAAACTGGGGACTGCGCTCAAATTTAGTCTTCAGCAGGCTCAGGTTCGTTATGCGCTGAAGTGCAAAGGTTCGGACGGCTTTCCGTACTGGGTCATGGGCCAGTAAATACCAGCCGTGCTCGATCTGCCCCACATGATAGGGATGTACAGTTCGCTGCTCCGGCTTGCTGCCGGTGAGTTTGTGATAATCAAAACTCACCTCCCTGCACGCCCGCACTGCATCGAGCAAATCACCAAATAGCGTCACATCCGCCGGCAGCACCCCAGAGGCCTTCACTGAAAAGGCTTCGTCCAGTTCATGCCATTCGATGGAAATCTCTCCCGGACAGGCATTCGCAATTTTACTGAAGCTCTCCGTCAGCATGCGTTCCAAGCGGGTGCCCCGCAGCGGCTCCAGCGCATGTCGTGCCAGGAACAAAGCCACGAGGTCATTGCGGGACAGATGCAGCATCGGGAACTCATGCACCTCCCGAGTGTAGTAGTAGCCGTGCTTGAGCGGGTCATACTCCAGCGGCAGCCCGAGCTGTTCGCGCATGAAGGTCACATCCCGCTGGATGGTCTTGGTCGTCACCTCAATCTCCTTTGCCAGAGAAGAGCAGTTGGGATATTTGCCGGTGCGGATGATTTTGTGGATCTCCAGCACCCGCCACATCGCTGGACGGCTGGCACCGGAACGCAGAGATGGGGACGAAGCAGGAACCTTGGCTCGTGATGTTCGCGGGGTGGATACTTTAGGCATCTTAACGAAGATTAATGCAGAAAGTTCATCTGTCACCCCACCAATGTCCCACCCCCTGTGACAGTTTGCGGCCACGATGAAAACCGACCCCATTCCACTCGCATCAAATAGCCTCACCGAAATTGCCTATATCCTGGACCGTAGCGGCTCCATGCAGCCCATGCAGGAACCCGCCGTCGCTGCTTTCAATGACTTTGTTCAATCGCAGATCGACGTGCCGGGAGAGGCCCGTCTGACACTTGTGCAGTTTGATGATCGTTACGAGGTGCCCATGCTGGCGCTTCGCCTGCAGGACGTTCCTCAGCTCACCGCAGCCACCTACGTTCCTCGTGGCAGCACGGCCTTGCTCGATGCCATCGGCCGCACGATCCGGGACCTTGACACACGTTTCCAAAAGCTTCCAGCCTCGCATCAGCCTGCCAAGGTCATTCTCGCCATCTTCACGGATGGCCTGGAGAACGCCTCACGGGAATACAGCGCCAAGCACATCGGCGACCTCATTCACCTTTACCGCGAGACAAAAGGCTGGGAGTTCCTCTTCCTTGCTGCGAATCAGGACGCCATTGCCAGTGCCACCGTCATGAACATCGAATGTGCCGTGGCAGCCAATGTCACCTTCAGTGCCAAAGGCATCAAATCCACCGGGAGCGCCCTCGCTCGCAAGGTCCGTGCCTCTCGCCTCAAGGCCAGTGGCCACATGGATGCCGCTGCCGAAACGGACGGGGCCATGACCCTGGATGCCATTCTGCGGGAGGAGGAATCCAAATGATTTCCAGCAGAAATGAGCCGTTCCACGTCCCTTTCAAGGCCATGCCACAAACGATGCGCGGTTCGTCCTCATCCATGAGCAAATGATGAATACCTCACCACTCACAGGATTGTTCGCCTTGTGCGTGCTCAGTTGCATTGCTGCCATGCTCGCAGGGGCCGTGGCGCTGGGCTTCGTCTTTGCGGCGGCAAGCATCGCCAGTCATGGCTGCATTCGCCAAAATGAGGCTCGGACCTGCTCGCCTCGTCCGGTCATCACCTACCTGCAGCAGGCCCGTGCGTGTGAGCCGCTGATTAGCCTACAGCGAGGGCAATTTGTCACCGAGCCCTGGCCACACACGCTTCAGGTGCATTTGCCTGCGGGAGTTCGCCTGCAAATCCTCGAAGCCACTCCCGAACGCATCCGCGTCATGGCAGTTTGAACGATCCATTCGACTGATCATGAGACGCCGCTCCTTTTTCGCTCGCATCTTGAATGCGTTGGCTGCGTCTGCCACCACATCATCAGCCGTCAGCACTGCACCGGCCCTTTCAATTCCTGATCTTAGTACTTTGCTGAACGCAGCGGACAGCGAAATTCCACCTTGGCTTAGGCACTGGCGTGGCCTGTCACGCCATCCCATCTGGGAGAGTCCCGACCCCACAGCAGCGCTTTTGATTCGCGCCGCTGAGCGATCACAAAGTCTGAGGTTAAGCTATCAGGGTGGCGCCATGCCCGGCGAGCCCCGGCTTTTCACACCAGCACTGGTGTTCCGTGTCGGGCAGTCCGATCCGCTTTACGTGAACGGCTGGTGCCATCACCGCAAAGCCCACCGAACGCTACGTCTGGATCAAATCACGCTGGAGATCGCCAATTCTCTTGTGAAAACAACGATGAGCGGAATGGCGCTCAAGAAAACGAGTTTTTGATTGTGCGGATTTGATTAGGAACCCAAGATCGGAATAACCCAACCTATTTAGAGATTTCCCGCGCATGCCCCCCTCAGATTTCAGTGGCTTCTTCTCAGCAGCGTTCGAGGATCAACGCCAACCCTACGACTACCAGCGTCGGCTCGCCTGTGGAGAACGGGGCGCAAAGCCTGACTCCGAATGGCTGGTTACCACTGGACCGTGTGAGAGCCGTCTGATCACCGTCCCGACTGGCCTGGGCAAAACAGCTGCGGTGGTGCTGGCTTGGCTCTTCAATCGCGTTGCCAAAAACGACGTCAAGTGGCCCCGACGCCTCATCTATTGCCTGCCCATGCGCACACTGGTGGAGCAGACCGCTGGTGAGGCGCAAAAGTGGATCGACGCTCTCGTTAAAGCCGGGCTGATTACCACCAAGCCGCCTCGCGTCGTCATTCTGATGGGCGGCGAAGAAGTGGAAGGGTATGCCAAAGACTGGGATCTCCATCCCGAGGACAACACAATCCTCATCGGCACCCAGGACATGCTGCTCTCCCGTGCCTTGAATCGTGGCTACGGCATGAGCCGTTACCGCTGGCCCATGCACTTCGGAATACTGAACAACGATTGTCTCTGGGTGCTGGATGAGACGCAGTTGATGGGGCCTGGAGTTGGCACCGCAGCACAGCTTGAGGCATTTCGTGGCAAGGACAGCTTTGGCTCGTTCCCTATTGGCCCCTCGGTCACTTGGTATGCGTCTGCCACGACGAATGCAGATCAACTCATCACCCGTGAATGGCGAAGCACGCAACGAGGCCAAAGTTTCTATTTTGGACTGTCTGCGAATGAAAAGGACGCCACCACTGGGTCACTGGCTCAGCGCCGGTTAGCAAGAAAAACCATTGAGACTCATCAGGACTGGCACTTTGGTGATAACCAGGTGGCCGACAGGGCTGATGAGATCATTCGACGCCATCAGGCTATGGTGGCCTCGCTTCATAAGGAGGACAAATCGCTGCCCAGGCGTACGCTCATCATCTGCAATACGGTCAGCCGCGCCGTTGCCGTTCATGCGGCTCTGAAAAAGAAACTTGGAGAGCAAACCGTCACCGAATTAAGGCTCATGCACTCACGCTTCCGCCAGAGGGAGCGCGAACTCCAGCGTGAATCCCTCGGCTCACCTTTGACAGAAGGCGGTCAGATCATCGTGGCGACCCAGGTCATCGAAGCAGGAGTCGATCTCTCCAGCGCCATGCTCTGGTCCGAAGTCGCACCGCTGGCATCACTCGTTCAGAGGTTGGGACGGCTGAATCGTGCAGGAGAGTTTGGGTTCGGC
>JAPLUN010000666.1 GCA_026397715.1 Verrucomicrobiota bacterium | reverse complement strand
GACCACATCAAACTCCAGTCCCTTGGCCTTATGCACGGTCATCACCTGCACCGCGTTCGCCGCACCACGCACCTGCATCGGCATATCGCGCGCATGCTGGAGGAATGCATCGATGTCGCGTGAACCACCGGCGTCGAATTCGGCGGCCATTTCACCGAGCTGACGCAGCCGCAGCTCGTGAAAAGCATCCATCTCCGGCAGCAGTGCGCGCACATGCCGGGTCCAGACTTCCGTGAAGCCGACAAAGCCGCGCTCAAACACAGATTCACGCACCTGATGGCAGGTCAGCGGCCAGCCCTGCCCCGGAAACTCGATCTGCGGCCAGAGCGGCGTCATTTTGAGGTGCTCCAGCGCCAGGGTATCCCCGGGATGCGCCGCCAACTGCAACAGCGAGAGCAAGGCAAGCGTCACCGCATTGTCTGTGGCTGGATGGATCTGCGATTCGCACACGACCTCCATGCCCGTTGTCGCCCGCAGTTCTTCCGCGACTTCATTGGCGTTCTTATTGCCGCGCACCAGCACCGCACAGGTCAGCCCGCGCTCCAAGGGGCGGATCTCGTTCAGCAGCGCCGTCACCGTGGGGGTGGTGGAGGGATTGCGCAGCCCCTCTTCATTCAACACGCTCAGCAGCGCCGCGTAACCGCTGTGCTTCCGGTTTCGTTCCGCAGCCACATGCTCTTTAAAAGCAAAGCCGGCAGTGCAGCCTGGCAACACCGCTTCAATGCCTGCCGGGTTGGCAAACACCGCATTCACCGCATCCAGCACCGCCGGAGCGCTGCGGAAGGACTGGCTGAGCGTCTGCGGTTCCAGCCCGTCGTGGTCCTGATGCGGCCATTCACGCAGCACATCGTCAAACAGGCCCGGCTCCGCCTGCCGCCAGAGGTAGATGGACTGTTTCGGATCACCCACGGCGTAAAAGCTGCGCCTGCCGGTGTCATCCTGCATCACTTCATCCACCAGCCCACGCACGACATTCCACTGCACGCGGCTGGTGTCCTGAAACTCGTCAAACAACCAATGGTCATAACGTCCGTCGAGCCGGAACCACAGATCACCGCTTTCACCGTCCGCCCATTCCGCGCCGTCAGCCGTGGCAGCCGCCAGCAGGCGCTGCACATCAGCAAAGGACAGCCGACCGCGTGACCGCACGCGACGTGCATACTCGGCCTCGTAAAGCGCCATGAGAGCCGCCATGCCCTTAGTGCGCTGCACGCGGCAGATCAGCTCCTGGTCGAGAATCGCCCCGGCAACCCGTCCCCAGGCACGCCCGGTTTCCCCGGTGAGTTCAGATTTTTTGCCGCGCCCCCAGCCGATTTCCGCCCTGCCAGTATTTAGATCCTTCCAGACCGCGGTCGTTTTATCCAAAAAATACTTCACCCTCGGCGGCAGTGTGGCCCCCGGTTCCAAGACGGAGGCTTCCGCCAGGAATTCTTCGAAGAATCGGGCCCCCTCATCTGTGCGCGGCACAAAACGATCCCGCAGGTCATTGAGCGCCGCCGTAAGGTCGCCGGCCTCTGCCAGTTCCAATCCTGGCAGCCTGCCCCACGGAGAACCATCCCCGCTGTCGAGCCAGGTGGCATGGTGATCATTGATCCAGGACTCCAGGCTGCCTGCAGCACTGCGCTCCTCGATGCCAAAGGTGGCCTGCTTGAAGCCTTCGAGCAGCGCACGACCCGCGTGCTCATCACGCGAGGAATGGATGCGTTCCAGCAGCGCATCCAGCGCCTCCCGCCGCGCCTGTGCCGCCTCGTTTTCGGCCATCACACTTGCCCCCAGCGGCAGGCCCAGCTCCAAGGGAAAGCAGGCGGTGATGTTGGCAAAAAAACTGTCCATCGTTCCCAGGCGCAGGCGATGGAGCTGCTGGGTGACCCTGCGCAGGAGGCCGACAAACTCCGGCCACTGCTCGGGCAAAGGTGCCATGCCCGTGAAATAGTGCTCCGGCTGTTCACCATGCTGCGAAAGCACGGACAGCCGCTGCAGGATGCGCTGGAAAAACTCTCCCGCCGCCTTGCGCGTGAAGGTCATCGCCGCGATGCGCTCCGGCGACTGCCCGAGCGCGAGCAGATGCAGGTGCCGCCGCACCAGCTGGTAGGTTTTGCCGGAACCTGCGGAGGCGGAGACGAGGATGTGGCGAAGGCGGTTCACAGGTTTACCGATGCAAGCCCACGCTGCACACCATGTCCAGCACTCTCACCTTTCCACCCAGCGCCGAATCCACGGCAAAGCCAGTACGACCGCGATAATGACCGATGCGCCCAGATAGAAGCCCGCACTCATGAACTCGGCCTTCCCAAAAACCCACGCGGCGAGCACAATGCCATACACCGGCTCCATATTATAAACGACGTTAACCGTGAAGACGCTGACGCGGCGAAGTACGTCCATGAAACCCGCATAGGCGGCCACCGTACAAACAAGGGAGAGCACACCGAGCCAAAGCGCCGAAGCGGCATCTGGCAGCTCCGGCAGGAGCCCATCTTCGAGAAAGGGACGGGAAAGGAACGCGGCAAGGCACGCACCGCCCATTTGATAAAAACCTATGACGCTCCAGTGGGTGTCCCGGGCGACCTGCTGCTTGCTCATGGTGGCAAAGAAGGCGGCCAGCACGGCGGCAGCAATGGCCACGGAGAAACCAAGCCAGTAACGGAACTCCACCTGATAAATGAGCCACACAGCCCCAACCATAACCACGCCTACGATAAGTTCTGAAAAACGCCAGCGCCGCGAGCCATCAATGACTGGCTCTATCAACGAGGACCACAGCATGGCCGTAGGCATCACCGCCAAACAGACAGAAGCTGTGGCCAGCCGGGCGGACCAGAAGAACAAAATCCAGTGCAATCCTAGAATAATACCCACCGCGAGCATCGCGAAAATTCTACGTCGAGACCCCAAAAGGGAGTGCCCCATGCAGCGGGCCAGCCCCGCGAAGCAGAGCACCGACAGCGCCGTCCGCCACAGCACCACATCCACAGGCGGCAGCAGGATGAGCTTGCCCAAAATCGCCGTGAGCCCCCAGGCCAGCACGACTAGATGCAGCTGGATGTAATTACGCAGATTGGAACGGGACATGCTTGGTGACGAATCTGTTGCTCCAGCTGTTACAAGTGCTGGGGTCTTCATTTTTTCGGTCTCATACAAGAACGAAAACCACCAATCCGCCATCTATACATCCTTTGGCCTCAAATAATGGCAAGAACCCCCTTAGAACTTACGCCTTGACGTGGAGCGGTGCGGAAGCAGTAATGCAGGCTTGTCATGCTCCAGTTTGGGCGTGGCTTGCCGCCCAGTCTTTATCCCGTCCGCTTACTCTGCCCTGCCTATGAATCACGGAACTTCTCATCTGTCTCGTCTAACAATTTTATCTGTAGTGGCTGTCACACTCTTGACTGCCACAACGCAGCAGGCACGAGCACAAGCAGGCCTCCCGGCGGCACCTACGGCAAAAAAAATCGTGCAGGACGTTCAAGTCGTCATCAAAGGCGCGGTCAAACTGGATGAAAATCGCATTCGCAGCCAGCTGTCCACCCGCGTGGGCCAGCCTTTCAGCAATGATTCGGTGGAACGTGACATCCGTGCGCTCTACAGCACAGGAGCAGTGGAAAACCTCGACATCCGCGCGGTGGACGTGGCAGGCGGCGTCAAAGTCATCGTCGAAATCATCGGTCGCGGCGGTATTGCAGAGATCAATTTCATTGGCAACACCGCCATCGACAACAGCAAGCTGCGCAAAGACATCGCGGTCAAAGTGGGCGACCCGGTGGATGACATCAAGCTTTCCGCAGCACAGCAAAAGATTGTGGAACTGTACGAAAAGAAAGGGTTCTCCGATGTTATCGCAAGTTATGACATCACCCCGTCCGCCCGTGAAGGGTTCTCCACGGTGACTTTCAAGATCGATGAGGGCGCGCGCGGCATCATTCATGACATCCGCTTTGAAGGCAACACCGCCATCAAGTCCCGTGTGCTCCGCGGCAGCATCAAATCCCAGGAGCACCACATCTGGAACTTGTGGGGCAAAAAAGGCAAGTTGAGCAATCAGGATCTGCAGGAAGACATCAAGAAGATCGAGCAGGCCTTTCAGGACAAGGGGTATGTCTATGCCAAAGTGACCGAGGTGCGACGCGAGCCAGTTTCATCCAAACAGATGGACCTCGTTTATGTGATCAATGAAGGCGCCAAGTATGACGTCTCGGCAGTCAAAATTACCGGCAACACCATTTTCACCACCGAAGTGTTGATGCAGGGTATCAAGACTGAACCCGGATTCCCCTATGTCGGCAGCTTCATCAAGGCCGATGAAAAGATGGTGCAAGACTATTACGGCTCCCGTGGCTACGCCGATGCACGTGTGGAGACCAGCATTTTGGAAACCGGTGCCGGACAGGTCGCGGTCGCTTACAACATCACGGAAGGCACCAAGTCCTACATCAGCAAGGTGAACATTTCCGGAAACTCTGTCACGAAGGACGAAGTCATCCGCCGCGAACTTCCCTTTGCCCCGGGTGAGGAGCTCAACACCGTGAAAATCGAGGCCGGCAAGAGCCGCCTGCAAAACCTGAACTACTTCAGCTCGGTGGACA
The DNA here is from genome assembly GCA_026397715.1 of Verrucomicrobiota bacterium. Lineage (GTDB taxonomy): Bacteria > Verrucomicrobiota > Verrucomicrobiia > Verrucomicrobiales > Verrucomicrobiaceae > Prosthecobacter. Next base: position 15,679 of record JAPLUN010000666.1, on the reverse strand, counting down.
TGCGCAACACGCCCACCACCGCCCCCGGCTACAAGGATGTGGACATCAACGTGCAGGAGCAGTCCACCGGTACGGTGAACTTCGGCGCAGGTTTCAGCTCCATCGACAGCATCACTGGATTCATCCAGGTGACCCAGACCAACTTTGACATCCGCGACTGGAAGGATTTCCGCGGTGGTGGCCAGCGTTTCAACGCCAACATCCGCGCGGGTGCCCTCCGTCGTGACGTCACCATCAGCTGGACCGAGCCGTGGTTCCTGGGCCGCGAACTGGCCCTCACGGTTGAGGCGTTCTATCACAACCTCTACTACCTCTCCAACTTCTTCAACCAGACCAACGTCGGCATTTCCTCCGGTTTGCGTAAACGTCTGGGTGAGCACTCCTACATTGAGAGCACCTACACCCTGCAGCAGATCCAAATCGGCAGCATTGCCAGCGGTGCCTCGGCTCTCATCGCCCAGGAGGCCGGTTCCTACATTCAAAGCAAGATTGACACGAACTTTGTGCACGACACGCGTGACAGCGTTTTCATCACCCGCAGCGGTCACAAGCTCGAAGCAGGCATCCTGCTTTCCGGCCTTGGGGGAGATGTCCCGGTTTATGGTGGCAACATCGGCGGCCAGCAGTATTTCAATCTACCCGGAGACACCATCCTGAGCTTTGAGGGAATGTTCCGCGTTGTGAACAGCTGGAACAACAGCCGGGTGCCCATTTTTGAGCGCCAGTTCCTCGGTGGTGCCAACAACCTGCGCGGCTTCACTTATCGTCATGCCGGCCCCAAAGACAACACGGGTGAACCCATCGGTGGCCTGACATCCATCTATGCCTCCAGCGAATTTTCCATTCCGGTGCACATCACCGCCAACACGGAGAAGTCACCTCGCGTGGTGGTCTTCGGTGACGTCGGCTCCATCGGCGGGGCCACCGGCGCCTCCTATGGCAATGGTGCCATCTACTCAGATGCAGGTATCGGCCTGCGCCTCTTCCTTCCCGTCGGTCCCATCCGTGTTGACTATGCGGTGCCAATCGGCAAGGACGCCACTTCAGGCAACGGCGGCCGCTTCCAGTTCAACATGGGCTACAAGTTCTAGCAGCCTGTTGCTCAGACAATTTGTTTGTCTGCCCCTTCAATCTCATTCAAAATCCCACACTTATGATTCGCAGCGCGTTCATCGCCCTCATCCTCGCCACTGTCACTCTTCAGGCCGCCGATCTCAAAATCGGTGTGATCGACATGTCCAAAGTCTTCCAGGAGTTCCACAAAACCAAAACCGCTGCGGACAAGTACAAGGCCAATTACGAAAAAGCCGCCCAGGAAATGACTGAGCGTCAGAACACGTATAAAAATCTGGCGGCCGAAGCCCAAAAGCTTCAGAAAATCGCCAGCGATCCGATCATCACCCCCGAACAGCGTGCGAAGTACGGTGCTGAACTGGGTGAAAAGGTGAAAGAAATTCGCGCCCTGGAAATGGAAATGCAGGAATTCGCGGACCGTCGCCAGCAGCAGCTCAAGCAGGAAGACATGCAGATCCGCAAAGGCCTGTATGAAGAGATTCTTGTTGTCGTCCGCGACCGCTCCAAGGCAGATGCCTACGACATCGTTTTCGACAAGACCGGCGTCAGCCTTTCCACGGTGCCGATCATTTTGCACGTCAGGGAAGGTGCTGCCACCGATCTCACCGATCAGCTCATCGTCGAACTGAACAAGGATGCGCCACCTCCTGGCGCCGAGCCCAAGAAAGAAGGAGCCGCCGCTCCGGCACCCAAGGCTGAGGAACCCAAAAAATAGCCTGCGGCTGACAGTTATTCCAAGGCACGCCGCAAACATTTGCGACGTGCCTTTTTTTGTTCCAGCCTAGCTATATTCGTCTGCAACCATGAGCAAGTCCATCACCCTTCAGAAACTCACTGAACTCGTCGGAGGAACACTCTCTGCGGGCAGCCCGGAATCCATCATCTCCGGACTGAACTCCATTTTGGAAGCCAACCCGGGTGAAGTGACTTTCCTTGGCAATGCACGCTACCTGCCTGCGCTCAAGACCACCCGGGCCTCGGCCGCCCTCGTGCCTGAGGATCTCGATACCGAGGATGCGAGGGAGGGGCTTGCGCTCATTCGCCTTAAAAATCCCACATTCGCCTTCTCACACGTCATTCGTTTCTTTGGCCCTCCTGCCATTGAATTTGTGCCCGGCGTGCATCCCACCGCCACGGTGGCCAGTGACGTGGTTTACGACCCGCAAAAGGTCAGCATCGGTCCAAATGCAGTCATTGAGACCGGCGTGCACCTTGGCGATGGCTGCACCATTCACGCTGGCGTCTACCTTGGTCGTGGAGTCAAACTCGGCGCCGGCTGCGTCATTCACGCCAACGCCGTCATCAAGGAATACTGCATTCTGGGCCAGCGCGTCATTCTCCACAGCGGCTCCGTGATCGGCAGTGACGGCTTCGGCTACGAGCAGGTTCAAGGCCGCCATCAGAAGATCGATCAAGTCGGCATCGTGCAGATCGATGATGATGTTGAAATCGGCTCCTGCACCACCATTGACCGCGCCCGCTTCGGCCGCACTTGGATCGGCGAGGGCTGCAAGATCGACAATCTGGTGCAGATCGGTCACAACTGCACGCTTGGGAAGCACTGCATCATCGTCTCTCAAACCGGCATCTCTGGCAGCACCCGGCTGGGCAACTACGTCACCATGGGCGGGCAGGTCGGCGTGGCCGGTCACCTGGAGATTGGCGACAAAGTCATGTTCTTTGCCAAATCCGGTGTCACCAAAAGCATCCTTGAAGCAGGGGCCTACACCGGTTACCCCGCCCGTCCGCTCATGGAAGGGCGCAAGATGCTCAGCCTTCCGGCCAAGATCCCCGATTTGCTGGACCGCGTGCGCGCCTTGGAAAAAAAACTCGCCGCACTCGAAGGCGGAACGGTCCATTCCTGAGCAAGGCGCGTAACTTTGCCTGAAGCCAGCGCAGACGTTGCCAAGGGCAGGTCTTCGATCTATTTTCATCCCCCCATGACCGCCGCCTCCATCCTTCCCCTCCCCGTGATGCCCGACAGCCACGGCCACTTTGGCCAGTACGGCGGCATGTTCGTGCCAGAGACGCTCATGGCGGCGCTGACCGAGCTTTCAGATCATTACGAGAAGGCGAAAGCCGACCCTGCTTTCCAGAAGGAACTGGACCGGCTGCTCCACGAATATGTCGGCCGCCCGACGCCGCTGTACTTTGCCGAACGCTGGACCGAAAAGCTCGGGGGTGCCAAAATTTACCTCAAACGCGAAGACCTGCTGCACACCGGCGCACACAAGATCAACAACGCCCTCGGGCAGATCCTGCTCGCGCAGCGCCTGGGCAAGAAGCGCATCATCGCCGAAACCGGTGCGGGCCAGCACGGTGTCGCCACCGCCACAGTATGCGCGCGCTTTGGCTGCGAATGCGTCATCTACATGGGCAAGGTGGACATGGAGCGCCAGGCGCTCAATGTCGCACGCATGCGTTTCCTCGGGGCCAAAGTCGTCGCCGTGACGGCGGGGCAGGCCACGCTTAAGGAAGCTGTGAATGAGGCCATGCGCGACTGGGTGACCAACGTGCGCACCACGCATTACATCCTGGGTTCCGCTCTCGGCTCCCACCCCTTCCCCATGATGGTGCGTGATTTCCACCGCATCATCGGCGTCGAAGCACGCCGCCAGATCTTGGAGCGCGAGGAGCGCCTGCCGGATCTGCTCGTCGCCTGTGTCGGTGGCGGCAGCAACAGCATCGGCCTCTTCCACCCCTTCCTGAATGACAAGGATGTGCGCATGACCGGCGTCGAAGCCGGCGGTGACGGCATCATCCCCGAGCGCCATGCCGCACGTTTCCAAGGCGGTCGCCTTGGCGTTCTCCAAGGCACCAAGACCTGGCTGCTGGCCAACGCCGACGGCCAGATCGAGCTTACCCACAGCGTCAGTGCTGGCCTCGACTACGCCGCCATCGGCCCAGAGCATGCCTGGCTCCATGAGCAGGGCCGCGTGACCTACAATTACGCCACGGATGACGAGGTACTTGCCGCGTTCCAGGAGCTCAGCCAGGTCGAAGGCATCATCCCGGCCCTCGAAAGCAGCCACGCCATCGCCGAAGTCCACAAAGTGGCCCCGACCATGCGCAAAGATCAGATCATCCTCGTGAATCTCTCCGGTCGCGGGGACAAGGACGTAGCCCAGGCGGCACGCATGATCTTCGGTGAGGAATTGAAGTTTTGAGATATGCTGCCCGCTCCGATAGCCGAAGACATGTCGCAGCTGAAATCGCTGCTGCATGACTCGCTCTCGCCGCATCTGCCTGCGGCGCAGAAGGACATGCGCATCCTCAATCTGGCCTGCGGGCGCTGTGATGAAGCGGAGACCTTGATCAAGGTCGGTTCCGAACTCACCCAGGGCGGCGAGGTCGAAATGATCGGTGCGGACATTCGGATTCGCGAAATCCGACAGGCTCGTGAAACGCATGGACACCTGCCCGCGCAGTTTTTGATCGAGGACGCCACCAAGATCGACCAGCACAAAGAGCTGAATGATGATTTCAACATGGTCTTCCTGCGCCACCAGAACTTCTGGCACGGCCAGGAGTTGTGGAAAAAGATTTTCGATCAGGGCATCGCCAAACTGCGCCCTGACGGCATGCTGGTGATCACCAGCTATTTCGATGTCGAGCACCGGCTCGCGCTGCGTGCGCTGGAGTCTCTGGGAATGGAGGTCGTCAGCAACAAGCGCAACAAGAACAGCCGGGCTCTTCAGGACGCTCCGGGCAAGTCCGTGGACCGCTGGGTGGCCGTTTTGCGGCAGCGGCAGGCCTGAGACAGGCTGCCAAGACCATTTACAAGGACCCCGCAAAGCGGTAAACTCCTTCCCTTCCCCCAATATTCCATGAATCGCCTTTTTTACGTCCTCACCCTTTTTGCGGCGCTTGTACTTGCCGCACCGGTGTCGCATGCACAGTCCGTTGATGCCAGCAGCGAAGTGGCCGATCAGTACTTCCGCGGCTTCGTCCTCAACAATGAGGCCGCCGCTCTCGAAAATTCCGGTGACTTGACGCTCGCACAGACAAAATTCAAACAGGCCGGCGAGATCATGGACAGCATCGCCAGGAATTACCCAACGTGGCAGCCGGAGATGCGGGCTGCACGTCAGCACAAGATTCAAGATGCTCTCACACGGCTGCAGTCACGTTCGTTGCAGGCACAAGCCCAGGCACAGGCGGCCGCAGCTGCACCCACCGCAGCTCCAGCTCCGGTGGCAGCCGTGGCTCCAGTTCCCGCCATGCCAGCGGCCACCGTTCCCTCTCCCGGTGTGCTGGCGCAACCCGCCGCCGCCATTCCCACCACCCCCGGTTCCCTGCCAAGTCTCAACGACTTGCTGAGCCAATGGGAGCAGATGCACAAACAGCGCGTTCTGGAACTGGAGGCGAAGACCAACCAGCAGCAGGTCGACCTCGGCAAATGGCAGAACTGGTATCAGTGGGCCTCCGGGGAAATCACCACCGCACGCCAGCAAAACGAAGCCCTTGGCAAAAAGACCACCGCCTTGGAGCAGAGCATCCTCGCCATGGGCAAGGACGTGGAAGCGGGCCAGGCCGCGCAGGGGCAGCTGGCCAAGCTGATGGAAGAAAAAATGGCGGTGGATCTGGAGATGCGCAAAAATGCCCAGCGACTGACAGCCGCTGAAACTGCGGCCAAGGAGGCCTCGCAAAAACTGGCGGATGCATCCACTCAAATGGCTGCCGTGCAGCAGGAGCGTGACAAGATCCTCAAGGAACGTGAGCAGATTGTGAAGGATCGTGATGGGGCGGTCGCTCAGCGCGATGACGCGGTGAAACAGCGTGATGCAGCCGTCAAGGAACGTGATGCCGCCAGCGCCCGCAGCCTGGGATTGCAGGCTGACGTGGAGAGTTTGAAAAAGAAAACCGGCAGCGCTGAAATGAAGCGCCTGATTGCAGAGAACGAACGCTTGAAAAAGGAGATCGCCGAGGCGCAGAAGCAGGTGGAAACTTTGAAGGCGGATGTCGGACGCAAGGACCAGGAAATCGTGGCCCTGCGCGGCCAGCTTACCGGCTTGCAGGGCCAGATGGCCGAACTGCGCAAAGAAAGCGCCACCTACCAGACTCAGGTGGCCGAGCTGACCAAGCAGCTCAAAGAAGTTCAGAGCGGCATGGAGGGCAAGATCGCCACCACACCTGAACTCACCCAGGAAAATGAAATGCTGCGTGGCATCATCATGCGCCAGCTGCGCACCCAGCATCGTCAGCAGGCCGCCAAGGACCTCATGATCGCTGAACTGCAGAAAATGGAGAGCGCCTCCAACGATCTCGTCAAGCAGGTCGAGGAAATGAAGAACGCGCGCATGATTCTGACACCGGAGGAGGAAAAGCTTTTCTCCGATCCCGTCGTGCGGGAACTGCTGGGACCCAAGGGAGTTCAGGCCACCCTCATTGCCAACGCATCTCCTGACAGCGATAAAAAGGCGGCCCCTCCTGCGCCAACCTCCGTCGAAAAACTCATCAGCCAGGCCAACGAAAGCTACATGGACAAGGATTTCGAAAGCGCTGCCAAGCAATACCAGGACGCGCTGCGGGCCGAACCCAAAAACGTCACCGCCCTCATAGGTCTGGGCATCACACGCCAGCGTGAAAACAAACATGCCGACGCTGAAGTGTCCCTGCAAAAAGCACTGGCCTACGATCCGACCAACGAGCCCGCCTCATTCGCGCTCGGCGTTACCTATTTCAAACAGGAGCGCTGGAAGGATGCGATGACCTACTTCGAGAAGAGCCTCGCCAAACGCCCCGACAACGCAAGTGGCAGGCATTACCTCGGCATCATCGCCACCAAGCTCAATCTGATCGAACGTGCCGAACGCGAATTCAAGACGGCTCTGGCCATTGATCCCGCCTACGGCGAAGCCCATTTCAATCTCGCCGTGCTCTACATCACCTGGGACCCACCACAGTGGGACAAGGCACGTGCTGAATACGGTGAAGCGATCAAAAAGGGTGTCCGGCCCGACCCCAATCTCGAAAAACTGCTCGAAGGCGGCAAGGTGTCGCAGCGTTAAGAAGAAGACGGACGCAAGGTTTCCGTCGCTCTTCTGCCATGAAAACCCTGTTCGCTTTCTTCCTCGCGGCCTCCGGCCTCTCTGCGCAAACCTTGGTCGACATCGGCACCAAGGCGGATGGCTTGGTCATCGATCTGCGCTACACCACGGCGGACAATTATTTCAAAACGGCATTCTATCCCAAGCATGCGCGCGCCTTGCTGCGCCCCAGTTCGGCAGCCAAGCTGGCCAAAGTACAGGCTGAATTGAAATCCCAGGGCCTGAGCTTGAAGATCTGGGATGCCTACCGTCCGCTCGCCGTCCAGCGCGCGATGTGGAAAACGCTGCCTGATGCGCGCTTCGTGGCCGATCCCGCCAAGGGCGGTCGTCACAACCGGGGTGCCGCTGTGGATGTAACGCTCGTCGATGCCCGTGGTGTGGAACTGCCGATGCCGACAGCACACGATGACTTTTCCGAGAAAGCCGGTGCTCATTTCAATCTGGTGCCGCCCGAAATTTTCAAAAACCGCGAAAAGCTGCAGCAAGTGATGACGAAGCATTGCTTCAAAGTGTTCGAAAGCGAGTGGTGGCATTTTGACGACGCTGACTGGGAACGCTATGAGGCGCTGGACGTTGCGATGAGTACGCCCCAGGTGCAGAAGCATCTGCTGCTGGACTCACGTGTGGTCGACGCGGCGGTGAATGCCAGGCTTGTACTTGGCACTCCGCAGAAGCATCCGGCCAACCCGCTGTTTCAGGCGGACAAACCGTGGGAGAATTCGATGAACAACCTCTATCCCAATGTGATCTGGGACGAGGACGAGCAAGTCTTCAAGCTCTGGTACAAGTGCGTTCTGGCCGACAAGGAAGTCATCGCGCAAATGGATCAACCCAGCACGGTGCACGATGTCGGCTGGTATCTGCTGTATGCCACCTCCAAGGATGGCATCCGCTGGGACAAACCCGAACTGGGGATTCACAAGTTCGCCGGCAGCAGCGCCAACAACATCGTGGCTCGTGACTGCCCCAATGTCGGCGTGTTCAAAGACCTGCATGATGCCGATCCAGCACGACGCTACAAAATGGTGAGTGATGTCGGCCTCGGCAAACCGCAGGTGCGCTTCTCCGCCGATGGCATTCATTGGGGCGAGGCCCTGGCTGCCCACGGCTTCGGCGCACAGAATGGCGACACCCACAACAATGCGTTCTGGGATGAGCGCAGCGGCAAGTACCTGTGGTTTACCAAACTTTATCTCGGGGAGCGGTTGGTCTCGCGCTTCGAAAGCGATGACTTCCTTACCTGGAAGAACAACGGCCTCGTTCTGCGCTCCAGCCTAGCAGAAGGCCGCTCTAGCCAGACCTACTGCATGCCGGTGTTCCGTTACGGCAGCATCTATCTGAGCTATGTGATGATGTACCACGTCGGCAGCGGGCGCTCGGTCGATTGTGAACTGGCGTGGAGCCACGACGGCCTGCAATGGCAGCGCGTGGCCCCCGGAACACCGTTCATCCCACGCGGAGCGAAAGGCAGCTATGACAGCGAATGCATCTACGCGATGGCTGGCCCGCCCATTTTGAGAGACGGCAAACTCATGATCTTCTACGGCGGAGACGACTTTCCCCACACCGGCTGGAAGCGTCATTGCCTGCCCTGTCTGGCGACGCTGCGACCGGATGGATTTGCAGGCTACACGCCCATCGAGGTCGGCAAGCCCTCCCATGTGCTGACTCGCACACTGCGACTGACGTCAGAGCCGGTGTGCATCACCGCCGATGTGGCCCCTGGCGGCAGCGTGCGTGTCCTGGCCGTAGATGAGCAGGGTAAAGTCTTGGATGCAGCAGAACCTGTTTCAGTGCCCGTGACCGATGCGGCGCTGAAATGGAAGAAAGGTGCATTGCCGGCCCCGACTGCGCGCTTCAAAATCGAACTCGACCACGCGGTGCTGTATGCCATCAGCGGTGGCGATTTGGTGAATGAGGAAATGCCGCGATCGGAAAATCCGTTTAAGGCGCCGACGCGGGTCATCCATCCCACCGCGACACAGACGATTTCCTTCGACACCAATGCCCAAGGGTGGAAGGGCGTCGATCAACTCGAACATCATGCCGCTGGAGGCGTAAAAGGCGGGTACATTCATGTTTCGCGCAGCGGCAGAGCGCTGCCTATCGCCCTCTCTCCGGTGACCGCCAAAGAATCACCACTGGCGGGTGACTGGACCCAGATCATCGGCGGCAGAGAAGCCGAGATCACCTGCCAGGTACGTTCAGCAAAGGCGGGGGGCCGTGTGATGCTTGAGTTGTTTGCGAATGACATCGCGCAATGGCAGTTCGAGACACAGACCTCCTTTTCGCCTGAGTGGAGCAAGGCGGCAGCCACCTTGCGCTACGACTGGGATGATGCCGAAGCGCTGGCCGCAGGCTGGAAACGTGCGGCCAACAGCTTCTCATGGACGGAAACGATTCAACACATCGGCAAGGTCGTGATCGTCCCAGGCGCTGCTGGAGCGCAGGAGAGTTTCGACTTGGATGAGTTGAGCGTCAGCGGATCAGCCCGCTGAGATCAGGGGCGAACTTCTTCGCCGGTGGTCGCATTCGTCAGCGTGATCTGCTCGCGGTGGAGTGCAGGATCGCTGCGGAAGGTGAGACGCGCCTGATACTTGCGTTCAAGATCGACCAGCAGCTCACCATCTTCAGTCTTGAGGCGGGTCATTACCTCAGGATGCACGATGACGATGAGGCTCTTCTGATCCTCTTTGGCACGGCCCAGCACCGAGACAAGACGGCGCTGAAGCTCAACGCTCATGGTGAGCGGCGTCTTGACCTGGCCGTGGCCTTTGCAGTACGGGCAGGGTTCATAGAGCGTGGTGCCGAGGCTCTCATTGAGACGCTGGCGGGTCATTTCCATGAGGCCGAACTGCGAGATGGGCAGGACCTGGGTCTTGGCTTTGTCACGCTTGAGATGATCCAGCATCAGCTTGTACACAGCCTGCTGGTCGCGGCGGTGTTTCATGTCAATGAAGTCCACCACGATGAGGCCGCCCATATTGCGCAGGCGGAGCTGGCGCGCGACTTCAGCGGCGGCTTCGAGATTGGTTTCGAGCAGGAGTTTATCGACGTCCTTGTGGCCTTTGTTGCGGCCGGTGTTGACGTCAATGGAGACGAGAGCTTCGGTCTGGTCGATCACAATGTAGCCACCGCAGGGCATCCAGACCTGGCGGTAGAAGGCGTTGTCGATCTGTTTTTGAATGCCATAGTGCTCAAAGATGGCGCTCTGACCCTGATAGTGATTGATGCGGCGCTTCGCACGACCGGAGATGTGAGCAGCCATGCGTTGCATGCGTTCGACGGTTGCCGCGTCATCGCAAGCGACTTCATCGATGTCCTCGGTGAGAAAATCACGCACGGTACGCTCGACGAGATCAGGCTCCTGGAAGCAGCAGACGGGTGCGTTCTGGCCGTCACGCTTGGCAACGATCTGGTCCCACTCGTCAAGGAGGATGTTCAGATCACGCACGATGTGACGCGCACGCTTGCCGGAGGCTTCAGTGCGCAGGATGATGCCCATGCCTTCAGGGAGGCTGATTTTCTCGATGATCTTGCGGAGACGGGAGCGCTCCTTTGGGTCTTCGATCTTGCGCGAGATACCGCAGGTGTCGTTGAGCGGCATCAGGACGAGCAGACGTCCAGCAAGGGAAATGTTGGTGGTGACGCGCGGGCCTTTGTTGCCCACGGGACCTTTGGTGACCTGCACCATGATCTCGGAACCGATCGGGTACAGAGTGGGGATGTCCTTGGCTTCAATGCGCTTTTTCTTTTTGCTGCCGCCACGATTGATCTCCTCCAGACCGGCATCCAGCGCGGCCGGAATGGCGTCCCAGAAATGCAGGAAGGCGTTTTTATCGAAACCGATGTCGATGAACATGGCCTTGAGCCCCTGCTCGATGTTGCGGATGCGGCCTTTGAAGACGCTGCCAATGAGGCTCTGGGTGCCGACGCGCTCGATGTTGTATTCTTCGACGACGCCTTTGTCGAGCAAGGCCACACGGTTCTCCAGTTTCTCGCAGTTGATGACGAGACGCACACCACTCTTGATGTCGCGTTTACCTGTAAGCAGTTCTTTGATTCTTTGAACGAAGGTCAATGCCATAATATAAAGTCTCCCTGAAAATGTGATGCAGCTCTTCAGCGAAAGAGCTTGCGAAAAAATCCGCCGCCGCTGGGAGCGGAATCGGATGGTTTGGTTTCCTGGGAACCTCCCCGGTTGAAAATACCGACCCTGCGCACTGGCACGGCCTTGGGCACGTTCTGTCCGGAGTTGCTTCCCGCCGATCCCGCTGAATCGGCCTTCCGTTTGATATTGGGCGTCGTATTCACACGCGGCGCGTCAGCATCAGCCGGTTCTGGCGCGGACACACCCGTGCCCACGTCACCATCCTCATCCGCGCCGAGGCCCTCTGGCACCGCAGCGTCAGCGTATTGGACGGATGCTATATGATTGAAATGACCTTCCGCAGGCTCCATCGGTGTGACATCCACGATGTACTTTGGATTATCCAAAGCCAGACATTGCTCAAGCACACGGCGCGCCACAGGTGCTGCACAGCCACCGCCGGATTTGCCGTTTTGCACGAGCACGGCCACGGCGAATTTGGGATCCTTGTAAGGAGCAAAACAAATGAACCAGGTGTGATTGTCGTCATGCTTGACGCGCTTCTCGTCGAGGCGCCAGTTCTGGGCCGTGCCGGTCTTGCCAGCGACCTCCACTCCGGTGATGCGGGCTCCCTTGCCCGTGCCTGAGGGATCATTGACGACCTTCCACATGCCTCTGCGAATGACTTCGATCTCCTCGGGTTTCACGCTGGCAGAAAGATCGCCCCGGAGACTGGGTGGATTTTCGAGCACCGCCTGATCATGATCCATCACCCGTTTCAGCAGATGTGGACTCCATGCCTTGCCACCATTGGCGACCGTGGCGCTGACCGAGGCCATTTGCAGGGGGGATGCGAGCACAAAGCCCTGCCCGATCGAGGTGTTGGCGGTGAAGCCGTCACTCCAGCGCTCAGCAGGGTGATTCGCGCGAAGCCAGTCAGGGTTGGGCAGAATGCCGGGGCTTTCGTCTTCGAGCTCAATGCCGGTCCGGGTGCCGAGGCCGAGAATTTTGCCCACCTTGGTGATGTTGCCGATCCCCGCCGCATTGCCATAGCGGTAGAAGAAGCAGTTGCAGGAATACTTGATGGCGTCACTGAGACCCAGTGTACCATGAGAGCCGCCGCTCTGGCGCTGAATCCAGCACTGCATGGCCTTGGTTCCGTAGGTGACGCTGCCGCTGCAGTTAAAGTGGTTCAGGTTGATGCCAGCCAAGCAACCGGCAAACGAGATCGGGATTTTGAATGTCGACCCCGGCACATGCCCTTTCACTGCGCGGTTGAGCAGCGGCACGGTTTTGTTGTCCAGCAGAGAATCCCAGTCGGACTGCTGGATGCTGGGGATGAACTGGTTGGGATCGAATGAGGGAACGGAAACCATCGCCAGCACCTCGCCGGAGTTTGGATCAATCACGGCCACGTCACCACGGCCGATCTTGGCATCGCGCAGAGCCTTGTCGGCAATGATCTGCATGCGTGCATCAAGCGTCAGATAGACGTCGTTGCCCTTGCGAGGCTCTTCGTATTCTTCATCCACTTCACCCACAGGTCTGCCGCGCTGGTCACGCTGCATGACGCGCACGCCGGGCTTGCCCCGCAGGTAGTTGTCGAAGCTTTTCTCCACGCCAGCACCGCCGAAGTCATCCGGCACGTAATAATCCCAGCCCTTGCGGTCTTCGGCCGAGGCACGCTGGTCGTCTGGCAAACGCACGTAGCCGAGAATGTGACAGGCGACTGATTTCAGCGGATACACGCGCGAGGCACGCTCGGCGACGGTGACACCCGGCAGCCCCAGATTGTGTTCTGCAATGCGGCTGAACTCAGTGAAGGTTAGATCGTCACGATAGACCCACGGCACCGCACCACCAAAGCTGCGGTAATGCACGCGCAGGGAATCCACGGAGTAGTCCTTGTGAACTCCCATCTCGATCATGCGGGCGGTGATTGTCTCCTCGAAAATTTTGTAAATATCGAGTTCGGGCTTCATCCGCTTGATGCCTCTTTCGGAGATCTCAAAAGTGATTTCCGGGATCGTCTTCTTTTCCTTGTCCTTGTTAACGCGGTTGTACTCAGCCACGGAGCGCTTGTACTCGGTGACGACTTCAGCCAGATTGATGCGAACCTCAAAGCTGGCTTTGTTGGTCGCAAGCACGACGCCGTTGCGGTCCTTAATCTCCCCGCGCGGACCGGGAATGCGTGCGCGTTCCTTTTTCGCCCCGGGGATCATCTTGGCAAACTCCTCCCGGCGGTCAATCTGCAGCGACCACAGCCTGAACACAAGCAGTCCAAACCCGCACATCATGGCGAGCGAGAACAGATAGAGGCGAAAGCGATATTTAACGACCATCGAAACGGTACCTCAGGCCTTCGTATTTGATTTCATAACTCGACAGGCGGGCGAGCGAATAGAGGAGCAAAAAGATGAGCGGCGCGGCAAGCATGGCAAGCAGGGAGTCGGTGATCATCTTAGACCATACGCCTGCCGGAAACTGCAGGGAACCACGCAGGAACGTGATGATGAGATACTGCGAGATCAACCACACAAAGACCGCCAGGCCAACCATCAGCACGGGGAGTTCAAGACGGCCTCGTTTGAACAACGGGCGGATGCCCTGCAGCAGGGTGCCCAGCATGCCAAACAGGACAATGGAAAGTCCAAATGGCAGAGGATGACTGCCCGCACCCAGTTCAACGTCTGCACCGGTACCAAACACATCCTCCGCACCTGAGAGGCTCTCCAAGACCCCCGGCAGATGGCGGGCATCCCAGACAAAACCAGTGATGAACGCGAGCAGCAGCATCATCGAAAACGGTGCGGCCACGGAGGCGCTGAAGAAAAACACCGCCGGCAGAAACAGCGTGGCGAACTGGGCGATCTCCAGCCCGGGAATGAACTCCTGCACCATGAAGGTGAGCAGCAGCAGAATGATGGAGATCGGGTGGAACAACATGGCAGCTCAGGGCTTGGCGCGTGCCGGTGTCGCTGCAGGTTCCGGTGTGGGCTCGGCAACCTGCATTTCAATCACAAAGACATAATCCAAGGTGGAGAAGTCAACGGCGGGTTCGATGACGGCCTCTCCGGAAATCTCACGGTTTTCAAAACGCTTCACACGGCCCAGCAGCAGATCCGCAGGAAACACCCCGCCTTCACCGGAGGAGTAAACCCCTGCACCGGCATTGATGTTGGAGTTGCGATGAAGGAAACGCAAATGCAGCTCAGGGCGCACTTCCAGCGCGGCACGTTCGCCACCCAGGATGCCCTGCTCCAGCGTTCCTTCGATTTTGGCCGATACACGGCACATTTCATCCGTGAGCAAAATCACCTTGGCCATGTGCGGGGCCAGTGTGGAAGTCTTACCCACCAATCCGACGGATGTGATCACCGGACTGTCCGTGCCAATGCCATCGAGTGACCCTTTGTCGATGATCAGACTGTTCCACCAGGTGCTTGAGCTGCGGCGGATCACCTTGGCGGCCGTCATTTTAAAAGGTGCCGACTGCTTGAACTCGATGAGCTGACGCAGCTTGGCGTTCTCCTCGATGATCTGATTGTACTTCTGCTGAATGATGCGCAGCCGCTCCAGTTGGACGCGCTGCTCATCATTTTCACGTTTCATCTCGACCGGATTGATCTGTGGAGCCACGGCAGATTCCGCCGCCTGCTCCATCGCCGCACTGCTGTGGATGAAAGGAGACAGCAGGCTCATGACACGAGACTGGATCTGCCGGGTGGTCGCTGTGTCAAAGGTGAACACGGCAACCAGCCCTGCCACGAAGATCAGAAGCGCGAGGATGTTGAGCTTTTTCATGATTGGCCTTTCCTCCGGGCTGGGTGCGGTGCTCTTCGGCGGATGCTTTCAAGCGGACACAGTGCAGCGCGAATTGGTCATCAGACTTCGGTCGTGCTCACTTTGCGCAGGAATTCCAGCTCACTGAGCACCCGTCCGGTGCCTTCGCCGACGGCGCTGAGCGGATCTTCCGCCACATGCACTGGGAGCGCTGTTTCTTCCTGAAGCAATTTGTCGAGACCTCGCAGCAGCGCACCGCCACCGGCAAGCATGATGCCACGGTCCACCAAGTCGGCGGAAAGTTCCGGCGGGCAGCGTTCCAAAGTGGTGCGCACGGCGTCGATGATCGCATTGAGCGGCTCCAGCATGGCTTCGCGGACTTCCTGGCTCGTGATGGTGATGGTCTTTGGCAGACCGGCCACCATGTCGCGTCCTTTGACTTCCATGGTCGTTTCCTGGCCCAGCGGGAAGGCGGAGCCGATGCGCAGCTTGATTTCTTCCGCAGTGCGCTCGCCAATCATGAGATTGTAGGCACGCTTCATGTAATTGATGATCGCTTCGTCGAGTTCATCGCCGGCCACGCGCACGCTGCGGCTGTAAACGATGCCGGAGAGCGAGATGATCGCCACTTCCGTGGTGCCACCGCCGATATCGACCACCATGTTGCCGGTCGGGTCGGTGA
>JAPLUN010000275.1 GCA_026397715.1 Verrucomicrobiota bacterium | reverse complement strand
GCGGATGCGCTCCGCCTCCGCCTGCACCTCGGCGGCGTGTTCGGTCTTGATGGCGCAGTCGTGGAACTGCGCGGCGTAGGTGTCGGATAAGGCGCTCATGAGATGGATGTTTGGTGTTCAGGATTTAAGGCGCGCACCCAGGCCGCTGAGAAGCAGCAGATGCGGAGGGTGTCAGAAGAGCTCACTGGAACCAGGACGTGGTGGTTTGTGGCTCAGCAGCAGGTGCATGCCCCACAGCAGCAGACCCACGGCGGCGATGCCGAGCAGCGCATTCATGGTGTGACTGCCGCAGCGGGACTTTTGGCTGAAACCTGTGCGGACAGCGCCTGCTGCAGCGCGGGGATGTTTCGCACCTCCTGCGCGGAGATGGCGGCCACGGCGGCGCTGGTGCTGCCGCCGGAGATGAGCAGCGCGCCGCCACCGGCCAGGAGATCCTTCTCCACATCTCCGATGATCTGCGCCTGCACGGCGGGCGTGCTGATTTTCAGGATGGCCGGATTCGTGCACGAGCCGAGGCTCAGGGCGGCCGCAATGGCGGCGATGACAAGGATGAGTGCGTGGGTTTTCATGGAATTAATGGAGTTATTCGTTCTCGGTTACGTCATCCGCGCCACGCTCTCCAGGCCTCCATTCTTCGCCGATGAAAGTGGTAGAATATGGTATTCGATGGTCCAGAAAATCGTTCCGGCTGATGGCCTGCATCAGCGCCTCAAACTGCGGGCCGCGCTGCAACCGGGTGGAGTGGCCGCAGGAGTCGTCGCTGTGGTCCTGCACCACCTCGGGGAAGAGAGCTGCAAACTCCCGCCCGCGCAGCCCCAGCGAGCCGTAGCCCAGGCCCAGCCACCCGATGAGCGGGCGCGTGGTGGAGGCAAAGCGCAGCGCCCCATCCTGCCGGCTGCCGTAGATGTGGATGCGGCGGATCAGCCCCTCGCGGATGGCCTCGGCAAAGTCCTCCTCATCCGCTGCGGGAGCGATGAGGTGCGCCGCATCGATCTCCGCCCCGCAGGCCTCCAGCACGCGGGCGATGAGGTCGCACCCGTTGCTGTGCCCCACCAGCACCAGGCGGTAGCCCGCGCGCCGGTAGTAGCCTACCTTCTTGGAAATCTCATCCGCCCGCTGCCGCTGGTGCATGCGCCGCAGCAGCGCGCTGCACGAGTACTCAAACTTCTCCGCCACCACGCCGTCCGGCAGCCGTGTGTTGATCCACGTCACAAACCGGTCCGTCCACCCCTCCGCGTCTCCGGGGTTGTTGCTGATGCCGTTGATGGCGATGTAGCAGGTGCGTGTGTTCATGGCTTGTGGTGGGGTGTGGTATTGCTGGCCTGCATGGCGGCGTCTCGCAGGGCGTCAAAGCTCAACGTCTCCAGCTTCTCCACCCGCTTCGTCTGCAGCTCGATCAGCTCAGCGATCTGCTGCGCCTGGTTGTTCAGCGCATCGCTGAAGCGGTTCACCGTCTCGATGCCCTTGCCCCACACCGCACGCAGGATCAGCACGATGAACCCCGCCAGCGCGATGATGAACCCGATGAGCACCACGTGCAGCGGCTGGATCGCCAGCTCCTGCGGATCAATGCTCGCCAGCCGCACATACCACCCCGCCACCGTGGCCGCCACGATGCCCAGCGCACTCACCGCCGCACCGATGATGCAGGTGGCCAGGGAGAGGGGCACCTCGAAGTGAGAGGGATCGAGCGGGAGTTTCATGGCATGATAATAAATTAGCGTTGCTCAACCACAGCCCAGCAGGCGAGAGCTCCGCCAGTCGGAATTTCTCCGGTCATGCGCGCCACGACAGAGGCTGCTGGACGACCAGTGACCCACTCAAATAAAAATTCACCAGCGGCAACTTCGCCGGTCATGGTGTAGGCGTTGAATGCAGCACCAATTGGGTAATAGGTGCTCGCCACCTTGAGCGCAATCTGGACGGTGGTGTTCACTCCTCCACCAGCGTTGTAAACGCCAGCCTTGATCATTTTGACGTCCTTTGATTCATCCGCTGGGATGATGGTCACTTCGCTTGTGGCTCCGCTGGGAGGGACCGCGCTTGAGCCGCTGCCGCCACCTGTGACGGTTATTGGGTCAGTGGTATTGGTGAGACTGCCGGAGTGGCTTTCGGCAGGTCCGGTGTTGGTGTCAGAAACAATGCAGTTCTGTGATGTGGCATTTGCATTGCTTGCCGTGATGCCAGGAATTGAGAGCGCGTTGATGGCGGCGGCCACCGCAGTAGCAGGATCAAGCGCAGTCGAAAACCCACTGCTATCAATCCAAATCGTGGAATCAGCCGGGTCAGTGACAGAGATGGTGAAACTATAGGTGGTGCCGTTGTGCGTGTAAAACAGCAGGAATTCTTGATCGAATGCCAGGTTGTAGGAGAGATCCGAAGGAGCATTTTCAGGACTGCCAGGATTAGTGTGCCCTTGCAGAACACCTGACCCCCGAATGATCGTAGACGCATTTATCGCCGCAATCGCCGCATTGATTTTCGTGCGGGCATCCAGTCCGCTGTCGCCATTGCTTAGAGTATCGAGTGACATAAGTGCGATGTGTTATGAGTCCGTCCAGTTTGCCGTGTCATTCCAGATGCCTGTGTCATTCCACACACCATTCGCGAGAATCCAAGGCGGTCCGCTCGGCCCCTGCGGAGCCAGTGCCAGCGACAGGGCATGTCCGAGTCCGATCATGGTGTTAGAGTGTGACGCTGTTCGTGGCCGTGGTGTTCGTGGCGCTCACGCGGGACGTCGCGATGGGCAGCACGGCGCCTGCCGGCACGCCCGCGAATTTCACGGCAACTCCGTTTTCGTTGATGGCCACCACATCGCCCGTGCCGCCCACATAGAGCGCGCGCGCCGGGCCCCCTTTGATGGGGGAGGTGTCAGACGGGGTGACCGTACGAAAGGACGAATTCGGCACCATCTTATGGAGAGCTCCGGGGATGGACATGGGATCAAGTGGTGTGCGGCGTTGTGAGGCAGGCATGGTATTAGGTGTTGGTATTTTTGGGTCTTTCGTTATCTGAAAGTGGTTCTCATCCTCGTTCTCCTACTCGTCCTCGATCACTGCGCTCCGCAGGGAGACCCCGCTCGGAGCCGTCATGGAGTGTGGAAAAACGGGAGTCACAAAATGTCTGATTGTCTGATTGTCCCTGCTCGTTCATCCGCTCTTCAAAAATTCACGCCTGCCCCGGAGCCCCCGCCCCCGGTGCAGCACCCGGCATGCCCGCCCCTGGCGGCATCATCCCCGGCGCACCCGCCATACCAGCCCCTGGCATCGGCCTCGCTCCCGGCGCGGCAGCTTGATCCGGCGCTCCTGCCTCCGCACTCGGCTGCTGCTGCTGCGCAGCCGCCTGTTCCTGCTGCTGTTGCAGAGCCATCAGGCCCTTCAGCTTCTCCGCCTCCTCAGGCGGCAGCAGCGGCAGGCAGCTCTCCAGCGTCACCACCGGCTTGCGCACCATCTCCTCAGCGTTGGAGAATTCCAGCGCCTTCAGCGCTTGCACCACGCCCACGCGTGCCCCCGCCTTGTCCGTCTCCGGCATGCCCGAATAGCCCTGCAGCTGCTGCATCATCACCTGCGCGCCCTGCAGCTTGTTCTGGTTCTGCTCCTGCGTCAGCAGCATCTCCACATCAATGTCCAGGTCACGCACATGCTCCGGGGTGATGGTGACCAGCTCCTTGTTGTGCCCCTCGCCCCACACAAAAGCCTCCGCGCGGTCAAAGTTCGCGTAATGCAGCTTCACCGCATAGCTAAAGCCACGGCCCTTCGATCTCCGCAGCCTCCGGATCGGCTTCTTCAGCAGCACCGCCGCACGACTGATCAAAGACTTGATCCCCGTCGCCGTGTTCGATTCCGGCACACTTGATAAATCCCCCTGGCTCGCACTCGTGATCCCGCTTCTCAACTGCGCCAGCTGCATCCCCGTTTGGAACAGCTCCAGGCTCCGATTATCCGCATCCGGCAAAATCGCAAACTCGATGCAATCCCCCAGCTTCTTCCCCGCCTTTGGCTTGAGTGTCTTCCCCGGGCCGATCACCATCGCGCCCCCGTCCTCATCCGTTTGCAGGTTCTCCTCATGCACCGCCGTCAGCGGATTCGCATGCATCTCATTGCGGAAGTTCACCTGGTTCCACAGATTGTCCGTCGCCGTCTGCAGGTACGCATACTTCGCGAAAAAGCCCCGCCCATAAAGCCGGTGCGGCACAGGCTCCCACACATCGCACTTGATCGGCAGCTCGGCCTTCGGCGAAATGTTCGCCAGATAGTCCGCCCAGATGATCCAGTCCTCATGGTACGGCGGGAAGACCATGCACATCCGCGCCTCCTTGCCCGTCCCCGTCACATCCGCACGGATGTACGCTTCAATGAGCCTCACGCGAGTGTTCAGCAGCTGCTCCGCCTCCACCTCGCCCAGCGGCTCATCCGCTGGCGCGCACGTCACCGTCGCATCCGCCGTCCGCTCGCGCTGCGCCTCGTCCTCACTGCAGATCCGCGTCTCCGCGCAGCGCGCCAGCCGCACCGCATCCTCCTTGGAGAGGTGAAAGCGCCGCATCGCCTCAAACGTGCTCATCTCCACGCTCACATACACATTCGTATGCCGCAGATCCAGCTCCGGCGCATCCTCACGAAAGCTGATGTCATGAAAGTGGATCGGCACCGCCTCCACCCCCTGGCGGATGATCGTCTGGCGCGTCTCATACACCTCCTTCCACTCCAGCTTCCCCTTCAGGCGGCGGCCCATTTTTTTCACCTGCGCATCACTCGTCACATACTCGCCCAGCGCATCCACCACCGGCTCGCCATCCGCATGCAGGCACGGCGTCGCCGCCTCATGCTCATCCACATCCGTCGCATACAGCGTCTTGATAAAGCACTCCCCCAGCGTCACCGCCTGGTCGATCCCCAGACACTGCGCATCCACAAATCTTCCATCGCGAAACGTCCACTGCAGGTGGTGCTGGATGTCATCCGCCAGCTTCGTATCCGCCTGGCCCACCGGATTCGCCGCGAACCACGGCTCCCCGCCATAGATGTCCTGCTCCGCCTGCGCCGCCGCAAACTCCGCCAGCGAAGCCACGATGTTCACCGAATCATTCGCCATCTCAAAAATGCTCAGCGCATCCTCCACCTCCGCCTTCTCGCGTCGAGCTCGTGCGCGATGGTCAAAAATATCCTGCGCCTCCTGGCTCCACTTCAGGCGGTTCGCCCGCCATTGAACAAGGCCCGCATCATAGCCCGCCTTTTGAGTGCGCGCCCACTGCACCAGCCTCACTGCGCGTGTGCCACCATCAGCAGCCAGCGCATCCTCCAGCGGCGTTTTTTTCCGCTTGCGCACCAGCGCCGCCTTCGCGCGCAGCGCCGCCAGGATGTCAGCAGCAGAACCCCGCGCAGGCGAGGAACCAGGAGCCGCAGAAGAGCCGGCGGCAGAGGCAGGGGAGGGGAGAAGAGGCATGCGAAGAAAAAGGAAAAATCGAGGTCCAAAAAATCATTTTGAATTCCCCCTCCGAGTTCTCCACTCCGTCAGGCTGTCTGCTAACAAAGCTTGGGCCCAGATTTCAAACCGCAAGCGAAAATGTTTTTTGCCTGCGAAAAAAATCACACCGGCATTGAGATCCGCTGCTGAATTCTGGTTTTTAGTGCTCGTAAATACCACTTCAGCAAAAATTCACCCCGCCCATCCCACGAGTTAAGCTCATCCACCAGGCGCGAAGAAAATCCAGGCGCGAACCGCCCCAGATCAATCAGGTGATCCTCCAGCGTCCAGCCACACTTCTGGGCTATGCCTCCCAGCTGGGGCATCACATGCAGCGGTTCCTGGTCAAATAACTTCAGCAGATTGGTCTATGCTTACCATCCACAGGAGGGATAGTTCGATGGAGGCTGGCTCGCTGCCTGCCACGAACAGGAGGGAAGGGAAAAAGTTCGCCCCCTATGGGCCTGAAATAACACTTTCCGTTATTTCAGAAATCTACCATTTTCTGAAATAATAGTTGTTTTGTCCCCATTTTCTGAAATAAAGAAGCCTGTTATTTCAGAAATAGAGCAATATTTGACATATGGACATCTCCGCCTTCCAGGCAGGCCGCTACGAGCCGTTTCTCGAATACAAGGCCTTTCTCCCCGAACCGATCTGTCACGAATGGGCGGTCTCTGACCCGGAGCTGACCGACCTGCTGGGCCGGGCGGACCGGGCACTGGGGGAGCTGAATGCTTTTGCCCAGCTCATCCCGGACATTGATTTCTTCATCCGTATGCACGTGGCCAAGGAGGCCACGCAGTCCAGCCGCATCGAGGGCACGCAGACAAATATTGAGGATGCCTTCAAGGACAAAGCCGACCTGAAGCCAGAGGATCGGGACGACTGGGCGGAGGTGCAGAACTACATCCACGCCATCCACTTCGCCGTCCATGCGCTGGATGAACTGCCCCTTTCCAACCGCCTGCTCAAGCAAACCCATGAGGTGCTGCTGGCAGGCGTACGGGGAGAGCGCAAACAGCCGGGGGAGTTCCGCAAGAGCCAGAACTGGATCGGCGTGAGCCTGAAAAACGCCGCGTTCGTCCCCCCGCACCATGAGCATGTGGTGGACCTGATGAGTGATCTGGAGCGGCTGCTGCACGCAGAAGATCTGTTTGCCCATCCGTTGCTGCGCATCGCCATCGCTCACTACCAGTTTGAGACCATTCACCCTTTCCTGGATGGAAACGGGCGGCTGGGGCGGCTCATGATTTCCTTGTATCTGGCCGCGAAGGGCCTCCTGACGAAGCCCGCGCTCTACCTTTCTGACTACTTTGAGCGGCACAAGACCGCCTATGTGGATCACCTCATGGCCGTACGGCATGGTAACCACCTGCGAGAGTGGCTCGTATTCTTCCTCTACGGGGTGGAGGAGACGGCCCGAAACTCTGCCGGCGTGTTTCGCGCGATCCTAAAACTAAAACAGCGCATTGATGCCGAGGTAATGCCGCGCTTCAGCGCCCAGCGGCTGGTCACAGCACAGACTCTCATGCGTCAGCTCTACGCCCAGCCCGTGATCGATGTGAAGAAAGCGATGGCGGCCACGGGCGTTTCTATCAACACCGTCTCCACCCTCATCAACGATCTTGTGTCCGCAGGCGTGCTCAGTGAGATGACCGGCCAGCGCCGCAATCGCCTCTTCGTTTTCCAGGAATACCTGGCCCTCTTCAAGTCGTGACCCCTCACCCCCTCCGGTGCATCTCCAGCACCCGCAGCCTCACATCATCCGCGATGTCATCTGGCGTTGCGTAGGGCAGGGGGGCGAAGGCGGCGGGGCGTTGTTCCAGGGTGATGTCGTAGAGCTTCGCGATCTGATCCAGCGCCTTCAGGCGCACCGACAGCATGGGCGGGGACGATGCCCCCGGCGGATCCGCGTCCTCGTCGGCTTCCGCCATCGACATCACATCCGGAAACGTCGCCTCCACCGTCTGCCACAGCGCCGCGCTGATGTGCTCGCGGATCGACGTGAAATCCAGCTCCGACTGCGGAGCCAGCGCGGCGCGTGCCGCACGGCATTGCAGCCACAGCTCACGCACCGCCTCCACACCCAGGCCCAGCACCCGCGCCACCTCCAGCAACGGCAGCCCCTGGCGCACATGCAGCTCAAAGACCACCTGCGGCTCCGTCAGCCCCAGCGCCCGCGCCCGGGCCAGCCACAGTCGCAAACACGCAGGAACCCCCGCGCCCACGCCCGCAGCACCCGCGACTCCTGCGACAGATGCCGCACCGCTTTCCGCAGAAGTCGCCGCCAGCCCCTCTGAATAGGTCGTATAGGACGCATAAGTCCTATCTTTCAGCTCCGCCACGCCTGCTCCCTCCGCACCCATGCCGTCTTCCGCAGAAGCCGCCGCACCCTCCGCCACCGGCTCCTCACCCATCACTCGCTCCGCAGCCCCCACGCCCTCCGCCACCTGCCCCGGCGACTTCACACGCCTGCGTGTCACGCCCCCGCCTGAGCGGACTTTTGCAGAAGAAGAAAGAGCCATGGTCTGGGAAAGTTGGTGTGTGGTAGTAGCTGGTAGCCGTAGAAACATGTCACGGCATACCATAACCGATTGGGTCCCACTTTCAGAATTACAACCGATTTGTTCAAACACCCGCAAAAGCCGCGCCGCCAGGGCAGGGGAGCGAGCCACCCATGTCCTGACCGCTCCCCAGTTCCCGCCAATTTTCAATTCTCAGTTTTCAGTTCCCAGTTTACAATCCCCCCACACCCGCCGCCCACGCTCAGCGCACTCACGCGCCACACCACCACCCCACCGCATGCAGAAATCGACCCTCCGCTCGACCTCCCTTTTCATCCTGCTCGTCGTCACCGTCCCCGCCGCGCTTGTTTACCTGGCCGCCAAAATTCACGCCGGTCGCCAGATGCAGCAGCACGAAGAGCGCATCAGCCAGGAAGGCAAGACCGCCATCGCCCACGTCGTGAAGCTGAACGAGCTGCGCCAGACCATGCCTGGCAAGACCCCGCAAGAACTCAGCGCCATCGCCTTTCCACTGCTCCCCGCCGGCTACACCCTGCGCCCCGTCACCCCCGCCGAGCGCGAGAAGTTCCCCGCCTTGAAAGACTCCGACTACCTCGTGCAGCAAAGCGGCCCGCCCCACCTCGTCATCCCCAGCGCCGCCCCGCCCCTGCACCTCGATCTCTCCTCCGCCCCAGCACCAGCACCAGCACCAGCGCCCGCCGCCCCGCCCGTGAAGTGATGAGGGGGCGGCAACCGTTTCCTGCGGAGGGGGTTCATCTTGGTCCCCCGTTTGAAATCGTCAGGCGGGCACGGAGCATGGAGGAATCAGGAAGATCCCTTTCCGACTTGCCGCCGCGCCACCACCCCGCCACCCTGCGCGCTGCATGAGCACGCGGCCCATCATCTTCATCTCCGCCGTCAGCAAAGAGCTGCACAGCGGCGCTGGCAAAATCCCCGTCTCAGCCCAGGTCACCTTCGTTTTGTCCTGACATGCTAGCCCCGGCTGCAACTTCAGACGTCGCACTTCATTCCAAAATAAAACGCCCGCTCGGAAAGCCACACCTTTGCCATGGAAAACTTGCCACCCAGCGATGTTTT
>JAPLUN010000262.1 GCA_026397715.1 Verrucomicrobiota bacterium | reverse complement strand
CACATAGGCTTCGGAAGACAGCAGCTTGTCGATCAGCTTGGCGCGCTTGTCCGCGTCCTTGGAGTTCAGAAACTCC
Source organism: Verrucomicrobiota bacterium (assembly GCA_026397715.1). Classification (GTDB taxonomy): domain Bacteria; phylum Verrucomicrobiota; class Verrucomicrobiia; order Verrucomicrobiales; family Verrucomicrobiaceae; genus Prosthecobacter. The sequence goes on along the minus strand of JAPLUN010000262.1, from coordinate 5,934 downwards.
TCCGTTTCACGGGTGGTCGGGATGCGGCCGATGACATCCAGGTAAATGCGGCGCACGAAAGTGTTGTCGTCGGATTGCGGATTGCCTTTGAGTTTGTTGGCCGCCCAGTCTTTGGCCAGAACCGAGTCAATCTGCCTGGCCGCAGCCACGGTGTCCACCTGGCCCGCAGCACGGGCAGAAGACAGCGAAACAAGCGCTAGGAGGGGGAGGGCGAAGAGTTTCTTCATGTTCGAATAAACGTGCCAATTGCACAACCTTTTCACAATCGTGAACAATCTTCGCACAATGCTTATGGCTGGTTTGGGGCTTTCTCCTGCCGGCTCCCACTCCGCCTAGGGCTTCACCCGCCACCGATCATCGAAAAAATCGGCGGCCACGACTTTGCCCGCGCTCACTTCATTGGCTGGCTGGGTGATGTCGAGGATCGCCCAGTCGGGGAGCTTGGGGTTTTGCAGGGCATCGCTCCTGTCATGGGCTTCGCGGAAGGTGAGGCCGGAGTTGATGAGTATCCTGCCCGTGGCCGCAGTCTCGGTCCACTCTTTGCCCGCTCCATCATCCACGAGGCGTTTGCGTTCGATGCAGCTGTTGGGAAACAGCATCAGCGGCACATGCGTGGCCGCATCAAAAATCTGCGCGCCCATCTGCACCTTTTTCGCATCCCACTTCAGCGGCGTCAGCTTGTGCTTGAGCAGCGTGGCAATCAGGGGATTTGATTTCGCATCGCCCCAGAGCACGAGGTCGGCCTGCTGGTCGTCTTCATGCACTCCCTGCGCGTGGCGCAGGTACTCCGTGGCCGTCATGACTTTGGGATCTCCACGCATCAGACTGCGCCAGCGGCGGATGGCGTGCTGGCTCTCCTGCCGCACCCACTCGTCCACGGCAGGATGTTCGCCGGGCCCGTCCGGCAGCACAAAAATGAAGCGCTCGAAAAACAGGTCGTCCATGCAGGAGCCCGCCTCTTTGTACAAGGCGTAGGGATCATCGGCAAACAGGATCTTCCATTCGGGATCGTAATGCCACGTGAAGTAAAGATCTCCTTCGCGCAGCATTTGGGTAAAATGGGCATTCCCTCCAAGCTCGTCCGGCAGCTTGATCTCCTGGTCATCGATCAAAAGGGTATAACCTGCCAGGTTGGGTGTGAAGTGCGTGATGTTGAAGGAGCGCACGCCTTCCGTCTTCACCTGGATCTTCTTCGGCCCGGTGATTTCTGCATCGATCCGGCCCTCCTCCCACAGTTCATGCACGGCTTGAATTTGCAGCCAGTACAGAATGCTGTGGCGCCATGATCGCGTCTGCAGGCTGATCTTGCGGGGCGAGGACTCGCGCCCTTGCGCCACCGCCGTTTCCATCCACGCCTGCACATCCTTGACGGAGGCCGGGTCATAGGCATGGCCCATGCCAGCGCCTCTTAGATGCGTCGGGTGCAGCCCTTCCTTGCCCAGCACCTTCAGCATGTGCTCCATCGAGCGACGCTGCGGATCCAGCTCGCCGCTGTAGCAGATGAGCGGCAGGTTTGAAAAGCGCCCTGCACAGCCGGTCAAATCGTACATGCCCTGAAGTTTCTGCTCGTACCACGGCGTCTTTTCCCGCTCAGTCTCCACTGCGTGCGCCACATCCACAAAGCCCGCACCGGCGTGCACGCAGGCCCAGCGTTCGGCGTGGTGTGCACCCAGATGCCAGGCCCCTGTGCCGCCCATGCCAAATCCCGCCAGCGCCACCTGGTCCCAGTCCGCTCTGAAAAGCACCAGCGCGTCTTCCAGGCACTCCATCACATCCGTCTCTCCGGCGAACTTCCAGCCGTTGCAATAACGTCCGAAGGGATGAATCACAATGGCTCCCTTCGGCTGGATCAACCCTGGCTGCTTCGCGGTCAGTCGTGCATGGACAAACCGCAGGTCGGTAAGCGTCTCTTCCCGGTCATGCAGCCAGACGCACACAGCCGGAACCGCTCTGCCAGGGCCAAAACCCGGTGCCTCAGTCGCCACGTACTCATCCTCGGCCAGCCCCTTCGGAATCTCCACGCCGTAGGGCTGCGGTGAATCATCGATCTTGGAATAGAACCCCAGCACCTTGAACCCGCTGCCCTTCAGCCACGGCGGTGCTTCTTTCTTCTTGAGCGCGGAGATGCGCACCCTCGCCTCCGCGAGCAGCGCGCGTGCTTTCTCCACTCCATCCTCAGGCTTCGCATCGTACCATTCGTGGAACTCCAGCGCATAGCGCACGGCTTTGAGAAAGATGTCAATGTCTGCCGCACGCGCATGCCGCTTCACTCGCTGAAAGGACTGCGTCACCTCCGCCAGCTCCGCAGCCAGCGCCGCCTCCTGCTGCGCTGAGAGCGCGGCGATCGGCGGTGGCGGCAGCAAGGTTTTAAACACGTCCTCCGCACGGAGCTTTCCATGCCCGCATGGCAAAGCCAGAGTGAGCAGGGACAGAAGGAGTATATGTCTCATGGTGGGCAGACCAAGCGCAGGAACGGGTTGATTTCAACCACCCCGCACATGGCCGAGGCGGCATAGATGCTCCACATCAGCACCGAATGTCCTGTGTCTCCTTCACACACTCGCAACGTATTTTGATCCGACAACGCGCAAACTGTGGCTTTCTGATCCGCCTGAAACGTGAGTTCTGTTCCCGGCCTTTTTCACTTTGCACCTACCCTTTTTGACTCTCCCCACTCTCCGCCCGCCGCTTCACCGTGATCTGATGAATCCCCTTCCTCAGCGTCCCCACGTTGAAATTGACGATCAGCCCCGTTTGAAAATGCCCCAGCCTCACCTTCGATTCCAGCTCCTGCTGCTGCAGCCGCGTAATCTCCTCCTGGGAGCGCACCAATAGCAGCAGTGAATTCCCCACCACAAAATCCAGCCGTGTCGCAGTCTGCACCAAACGCCCATGGTAGGTGAACTCCAGCGGCACATGGCGTTTGAAATCAAACTCCAGCTCACGCAGCTCGATGGCCAGGCACTCTTCATACGCGTCCTGTGTCAGACCGGGCCCCAAAGCGCGGTGCACGTTCATGCACGCCCCGATCACGAGATGCGGCAGATCAGCGGCGTTCATGGCGCGGTCGGCTGCAGCGTGTCTTCTCCCAGAATGCCGTAAATCTCCGCCGTGGTGCTCTGCTTGTGCGTGGTCAGCCACTCGTCCATGGCGGCGGAAAGGCGTGCCTTCACTTCGGGATAGCGCGCCTTCAAATCACGCTCGCAGTGCGGATCTTCTCGCAGATCAAACAGACGCTCGATCGAGTGATTCACCCCGGGAGTGCGGATGTACTTGAAGCGCTCCGTGCGCACGCAGTGCTCCTTCGTTTTCAGCACGGCATCTTGAAACTTGTCCTTGAGCACAAAGTGAAAGTCGAAGTCCGGATCGATGAACGTGGTCTCATCCATCGGCGGAATGAACAGCGGATCTTCACCCGGAATGGTGCGGCGGAAAAAGAGGTAGCTGGTTTCACCGAAGTAGGCCAGACCAAGGCTCTTCTTCTCCCCACGGATCAGCGGTGCCAGGCTCGCGCCTTCAAATCGCGGCTGCGCAGGCACCCCCACGAGGTCCAGCAGCGTCGGCGCAAAGTCCAGCGTGCGCGCCAGCTGCGCATGCCGCTGCGGCTTCTCCAGCCCCGGCACATAAAAAATCGCCGGCACATGATTGGCCTGATCTCCCCCATTGAAGGTGGTGCCGTGGCCAAAGGTGCAGTTCGGCTCGAAGAGATCATCTCCATGGTCTCCGGTGACCAGGATGATCGTGTCTTCCAGCAGCCCCTGCTTTTCCAGCTCGGCCACCACCCGGCCCACCGAATCGTCAAACATGCGCACGCAGCCGTCATACAGCGCGGCGATCTGCTCCACCTCCTTGCGCGGCAGCTTGCTCCACTTTTCATTGATGTCCGTGCCACCGATGAACTCGTCCACGTTCAGCGCCAGCTCATGCTTGTGCGGGCCGTCGTACTTAGGGTCCGTCCACATCTTCGCGTAATGGGTGGGCGTCTTGTACGGCAGATGCGTGCAGGAGTAGTAACCAAAGAGCAAAAACGGCTGCCGGTCCCCCGCGCGTTGCTTGATACGGTCGATCACCTGATCCGTCACCACCTCGGGCGTCATGTAGTTCGCGAACGACTTGAGCTTGGGAAACAGCATGTGGCCCACGTGATTGTCGAAAAACAGCGGCAGGATCTGGTGATGCAAAAAGACCACCTCGCTCATGTACACGCGGAAGTTGTCAAAATCGGAGACGATGATCTTCTCAAAGCCCATCGGCAGTTCGTTGAATCCGCACGCACACCAGTCGCCGATCACCGCCGTGTCATAGCCCTGGCGCTTCAGCTCCGCGCCGAGCGAAGGCGCTTCCTGATTCGCCCGGTCCACCATCGCCCGGCTCGGGAACATGTGCCGCACCCCGTGCGTGTGCGGATACTGCGAGGAAAACATGCTCGTGAGCGACTCCAGCGTCGATGCGATCGGTGTGAGGCAACGCTCAAAGTTCACCCCCTTAGCCGCGATGCGGTCGATGTTCGGTGATGTCATGCGGTGATACCCATTGCAGGAAAGATGATCCGCCCGCAGCGAGTCCGACCCCAGGATAACAATGTTTTTAGGCCTCTTCCTGCCACCCGCCAGCTCCTCCACATCGGGTGCGCGGTTCACCCCGTAGCCACTCACGACAAACAGCGCCAGAATGCCCGCCACCGCCGTGAAGCTAAAAAGCAGCGGCCGCGCAGCCCGCGTGAACCACCGGCGCAGCTCAAAAAGATAAAAACCCGCCGCCGCCACCAGTGCCACCAGCGGAAACACCTGCGTGATCATCGCATGCACCGCATCCTGCACTCCTGTGCCACACACCCGCCCCAGCGCATCATACCAGCCGAGAAGATAGCTGTAGTCACCGAAATACGGCTTCTCCAGCATCAGCTTGAAGATGAAAAATCCATAGAGCAGACACGCAAACAGCAGCGTGCGCCAGACGACTCCCCAGCGCGCAAAGGTCCGCACCTTGCCCCACAGCCGCACCAGCGGGTAGATCAGCAGCACATACCCGGCGGCCACCAGCAGGTAGCCCTTCAGCACCACCAGATTGCTCCACACGAGGAACCACCAGTGGTGCTGGATGGCCACCTCCGAGAAACGGTTGTTAAACCCGTAGGAATTGCCCGCAAAGCTCAGGATCGCGCTCAAATACCACGCCAGCAGCGTGCCGAACACAGTCAGCACGACAATTTTCAAGATGTGACGACGTTGCAGGGATGGAGGCGGCATGCTGGAGGAGAACCAAAGTCTACACCGCTACATACGCTGCTCCACCGGTATCTCTCAACCCCGACATCACTCAAGCCCACCCCTTCCCTGACCTCACGGCGGCAGCTGATTAGGCGCCGGCAGCTTCCCCTCCACCACATCCACCCGCGCTCCCACCTTCACCCAGTGGCATAGCGCGATGATATCTGAAGACGCCATGCGGATGCAGCCATACGAGGCCGGCGTCTTTAGCTTGGCCTCCTCCGGCGTGCCATGGATGTAAATCGCCCGCTCCAAAGCATGCCGGTTTCGCCACTCCATCCCACGCAGGCGCAGCACGCGGGTCACGATGGCATCCCGCCCCGGCGCATCGACCGGCACGATCTCCCCCGTCTGCTCCCGGGCCTTCAGCCTCGCCCCCACCGGCAGTCCCTGCCCCACGATCTCTACCACTTCCATCCGTCCCAGCGGCGTCAGGTACGTCCCCCGTTTGTCACCTGTTCCAAACCGGGAAGTGCTCACACGAAACAACCGCCGGGGAATGTCCCCCTCCATCGTCACCATCATCTGCTCCGCCACACTCACCACCAGCCGCTGCGCCGCCGACTCCGCCACCTTCGGCACCTCACCAGCAGCCTGCCGCCTGGCATGCCCGCACGCCGCCAGTCCCAGCATCATTCCAGCCAGATGCATGATCGCCGCAATT
>JAPLUN010000011.1 GCA_026397715.1 Verrucomicrobiota bacterium | reverse complement strand
TCTGTTTGGCCGCGGCGAGGAGGAATCCATCATTGTGCCTGCCATTGAAGCGGCACGGGCCAAGGGCCATACGATCGAAGGACCGCTGCCACCCGACACCGCTTTCATTGCGCCGAAACGCCGCACGGTGGACGCCTACATCTGCTTGTACCACGATCAGGCGCTGATCCCGCTGAAGGCGCTGGCATTTGATACAGCGGTGAACACCACGCTGGGGCTGCCGGTGCCACGTACGAGTGTGGATCACGGTACTGCGTGCGACATCGCGTGGCAGGGCAAAGCCAACGGGCGCAGCCTCGTGGAGGCTGTGCTGCTGGCGGCCAAGATGGCGAGCTGAGGAGCTTTATTTGCGGTCAGCCACCCAGCGCGGCACGCAGCCCTGGTGGGCCTGGGTCACCGTGGCGGCGAAATCCGCGAGATAGCCGAAGGGATGGCTGACGGGGAAGATCACGCGCGGACGAGCATCCAGGTCAGCGTTGACGTGAATGGTGCCTTCGAGGAGGTCGAATTCGATTTCATCGCCATCTTCCACCACGGAAATCGGTCCGCCCACGGCGGCTTCCGGGCTGCAATGCACGCCCACGGCACCGCCGGAGACGCCAGAGACACGGGTGTCTGAAAGCAGCGCGACCTTGCCATAAAGCTCAGGCACTGCGAGGGCGGCGCTGGCCACGTGCATTTCAGGCATGCCCAAGGCCACGGGACCGCAGCCACGAATGACAACGATGTGGCCGGGCTGGATGCGGCCGGCAGCTGCGGCATCGGAGACGCCTTTGGAATCCGTGAAGCAGATGGCTTTGCCACGGAACCGGGGCTCGTCCAGCGACGAGACTTTGAAGACGATGCCGTCCGGGGCGAGGTTGCCAAAGCAGATCTGGATGTCGGCGAATTCCTTGAACGGCGCCTCAATGGGCGCGATGAGTTCGTTGGGGAAGGGGACTTCGGCGGCATTGGCGAGATTCTCCGCCAGCGTCTGACCGGTGACAGTGATGCAGGAGCCATCCAGCAGACCAGTTTTCATAAGGTGCTTCAGCAGCATGGTCGTGCCGCCTAGACGATGGAGATCGACCATGGTGCCCCGGCCCCGGGGCGCGAAATTGCACAGGACAGGTGTACGGCGGCCAATGGCCTGCACGTCACGCAGGGTGAAATCGACCCCTGCTTCACGTGCCACGGCCAGGATATGCAGCACGCCGTTGGTGGAGCCACCGATGGCGCAGATGGCGGTCATGGCATTGGTGATGGAGGCCTTGGTGATGATGTCGCGCGGGCGCAGGTTCATCTCCAGCAGGTGGCGCACGGCTTTGCCGACGCGCAGGCATTCCTCACGTTTGCCGGCTTCGATGGCCGGCATGGAGGAGGTGTCCGGCAGGCTGAGGCCCATGGCTTCGAGTGCGATGCCCCAGGTGTTGAAGGAGGCGGCGATGCCGCAGCCACCTGCACCGGGGCAGGCGGTACGGATGATCTGCTCGGATTCCTCGTAGCTCATCGTCCCCTGTTTTTCCTTCGCAGCGGCGTCATAGACGTCGAGGATGGAGGTGGAGTGTCCTTTGTGGCAGCCGGGCATGATGCTGCCGCCATTGACGATGAGGCCGGGGTAGTTGGTACGTGCCAGGGCCATGGCGAAGGCCGGGCCGTTTTTGTCGCAATGATGCAGGCCGATTAATGCATCATAGCTATGCGAGGTGCAGATCATCTCAGCGCCGTTCGCCATGAGATTGCGAGAGCAAAGGGAGGCCGCTCCGCCGATGTTGCCCTGCGTGATGTTGTCGCTTACGGGCGAGACGCCGAAGGGGAAGCCGATGAGTCCTGCTTCTTTGCAGCCTTGGGCAATTAGCTGGGCCAGCTCGTGGGCGTGGACGTTGCAGATGTTGCCGTCGAGCAAGGGAGTGCCGATACCGATCTGCGCCTTGTCAAAATCTTCGGGTTTGAAACCCAGGCCCCAAAAGAAGGCGGTGACGCCGCGCTGCCAGCCATGGGTGAGGTTGTTCGAGTTCCAGTTGAGCGGATGTTCAGTCATGCAGCACGGATGCTAGGCAGGAAGACGATCCGCGCCAAAAAAAAAGCTCCCGGTCAGTGAACGAACTGACCGGGAGCCCCAACCTAATTATCAGACAATTGTGTTCAGGGGTTCGAGCCCCGACGAATTAGAACGCGAAGCTAAGCTTCGTGCCCCAGTAGAGCTCGTTCTGGGTGGTGTTGAGCTGAGTGCGAAGCTTTTCGCCGTGGTTCAACGCCAAGTAGCTGGTCCAGGTAACCGATTTGGTCAGCTTGACTGGGACGGCGAGCGTGTAGAGAACGTGGGTGAAGCCAGAAGTCGCAGCATTCTGCATGCTCTGACCCTTGTTGCCAACCACGCCGCCACCAGCGATCGAGCCGGAACCGTTGCCGGTGTAGTAGTCGATGCCGAAGCCGGTGTTGACGGAAGGCACGATGCTCAGCCAATCGGTGACTGCGAAGGTGTAATCAGCACCGAGGGAGATGTACTGACCGTTGATTCGGAAGTCATAGTAGTAGCCTGCATAGATGTTGAAGCCCTTGATAGGCACTGCAACGGTCCAGCCAAGTTCACCAGCGCCTTTGAGTGCGAACTCAGGGTCAGCCAGTGCATTGGGGGTGCCATTGAAGCTGCCACCGTAGTTATCTGGATAGAAGTAGTATTGATACTGCATTCCAAATTTGGCCCAGCCCGCGTCGTAAGCCAGATTGGTGATGGCATCGACTTCGGAATATTGGAATCCCTGCTTGGAGTATTGACCGACGGCGCCGGTGCTTCCGTTGTTCGGGAAGGGAGTGCCAGCGGAGTTGATGTAGGCACCACCGATGCCCCAGGTCAGCTTGTCAGTGATCGGCACGCTGATGTTGAGCGCCGTCCACATGATGTTGTCAGCGAACCAAAGACCGCGGAAGTAGTAGCGGCTGTCGTAGCCGGCGTCGAAGGTGGCTCCGATCGATTCGAAGAGAGCACCTGTTTTTTCTTCCACAGGGACGGGGTTTTTAACGGGGGCGGAGGTGCCGGCAGATGCGTTCAGCGCTGCACAGGCAGCAAGAACGGTCACCGACTTGGCAATGAATGATGTCATGCTTTTGGGCTTCATGTGTTGGTCGAGTTTAGTTATTGTTGGTGTTGAGGCGCTGACCAGCCGGGGAGGCAAGCAGCGGTAACATGAGAGAGCAGGTGCCGTGCCATGTTATCGAAACGATCATAATGCAATTAATCTGTAAATTCAAGCTTTATTAAAAATAAACCATTATTGTTATAACGACTCATAAAAAGGCATCGGCTGTAAGCCTATTTTAGCAAACTGGTGCACCCAAATACCATACTTCTTGACCGAGATGCCAGCTTGCGAGGAAATGCGGCCGTGGGTGATTCGAAGGAAATGCTCATGAAAAGTACCCTCGGGAACACGTTGGGTTATGAGTAGGGCGCGGTAAATCCAAGCTTCCAGCCTTCGTTTCCAAAGGAGTGGTTATTGTAATTCAATAAATGATCATTGGAAACAGGCGGTCAAGGGGCTCTTGCGACGTGGCAAAGTGCAGCGCATTTCTCACGACTTGTCCACGCCATGGAAGCCCGAGCGTTGTTCGTTCGAAGCAGGCCCGATGTGGGGGGCGATGTGCTGTCGGATTCCCTGTCAGCCAATCACTGACCTGTTGCTCATCGGTCATAGAGAAATCAGGTTTGGCAATCGCTCTCAATCGGAGCTGGTGCTGACTTATTTGTCCTTCCTTAATTTGCCTGAGGAGGTGCCAAATGGAGGGGGGGCTGGGAGCTGCTATCAAGCCTACAGGCAAAGGAAGACGTCTGTGATCAAAGCGTTAATCGCCTGCTGCTTCAGAATAAGCTCAGCATGCCCTGGGCTTGCTACTGAAAAATGGCTGCTCAGCAAAGTTCACGCCACATAAAAAACCTCCCGGCTTGCGCCGGGAGGTTAACCTTGAAAGGTTTGAATCGTTCAGAGAACGATCTGAATTAGAAGCGGACGCTGAGGGTCACGCCGTAGTACACAATGCTGTGGAACGGGGTGGCAGGGCCGCCGACGATCGGGAAGGTGCCAGGGTAGCTCGTGGAGGAGCGGGCCAGGTTCTTGTAGGCGCCCATTGGCAGGTTGGCTGCAACGTAAGGGGTGAGGGTCGCACGGCTGTTGAGCTTGATTGGGAAATCAATGCCAACGTTGAGTGCGGTCCAGCCACTGACGCCGTTTTGAGCAGCGCTGTTGGTGAGGATGCCACCGCCACCGATGAGGTTGCGGGAAGCCTGGGTGAAGCCAGCGTTGTAGTTCAGACCATAGCCCAGACCCGCGTGTGGGACGATGCTGATGGCATCGGTCACGGCGATGGTGGACTTGGCGGTGAGGTCGAAGTACCAGCCACCGTTGAAGAGGTCATAGTTCGCGCTCGATGCCAGATTGATCGGGCCGAGGTTGGTGTTGACGCCCAAAGTGAGCTGCTGGATGTCGTTCATGCCGAAACCACCATTAGGGATGGCGGCGTTCAAACCGCTGCCATTGGCAAGGGAGCCCATGTTGTGGATGAAGCTGTAGCCGAAGCTGACCGCAGCAGGACCGAAGTCATGCGAGATCGCGGTGCCCAACTGAAGGCGCTGGAACGAGTTGGTGTTTTTGATGGCACCACCAGTGGCGGCGACAATGTTTGGGGAGAAGCTGTCCTGGTCACCTGCAAGGGAGCCGTAGTTCACGTCCCAGAGGAGGGAGGTGCTGCCAGCGCCGTCTTCAGCTGCACCGCCGACAAGGAGGAGGGCGCCGTTGAGGCCGGAGCGGACCCAATGCTGGCCGTAGTTGATGCCACGCCACACGTAGTTGGAGTCGTAGCCGATGGAGGCGGTGATGCCGAGGTCATCGTTCACGGGAGGAGCGATGTACGGATTCTTAGGGTTTTTAGCAGGAGCGGAGGTTCCGGCCACAACGGGAGTGGCGGCCAGTGCCAAGAACCCCAGCGTTTTCAGCAATGCGTTCAATTTCATAGTCTGATTTGTTTGGTATTAGGTTGGTTGGATTGAGGTCGGACACTCGCATGAGATGGATCAAAACAGAAGTTTTGACCAAAGTACGTGAGCCGTTCAGCCCAAAAGACTAGCAGGTGCATTGATTCTGCAAAGCCTTTTCGTATCATCTTAACGAATGGGGGTGGGTGGGCAATTTGCCTAGAAAGGCATCTTCTGGGGCCATTTTGACGTCCTTTGTCCAGACACTCCTGCTGAGCCATGTCTGTCAGCCTCCGCTGGCTTCATCCCCTTGTGAGGCTGCAAACATTCAAATGTCTCAGCAACAACTTGCATGCAAACTCAAAGAAGCCGCCGCGCTCCTTGGGGTGTTGACCACGTTTTAGTGTCGCGCTACCACCATTGATATCTGAGGGAGTTCGCGAAGTCATTGCAGTCTGTGGAGGAAACCACCCAGAACAGCCGCGAAATGCGCGTCTTTGCGGTAAAATCTGTCTCAGTGTGGCAGGCGACGCCATGCAGATGCAGACCAACGCGCTCATTGTGAATTTTCACCGAGGTGTCGATGATGAAAAGAGCGGCTGGTGTGTCAGCCTGCGATCACCTGCTGCGCCAAACGGCGGGACCGTGCATCCTGCATTCTCGTTGCCGCCTTGTGCTTTCTTCTCTTCGCCTCGCGCCGGGGAGACCGGGAGATCATTTGGAAGAAGATAGGTGGAGTGACATGAGCCAGGCTGAACCTGCATAAGTTTGATGTGTGGCGGATGCGCCATGTGATGGGGGGAAAATTCTTTGATTGTTGAGAGCACGTCACTATGTCTCCCGCCTATGATGAATGACCTTTCGGCAGCACTTGAGCTTGCATGGTTGCCTTATTTTCCCGGCTGGGATGAGCGGCTTGTGAAGATTGCGACTGCCGCTGATTCCGAGGCGTGGCACGAACTTGTGGCGCTTGCGAACGCACGCATTGACTACGCTACCACGCTCCGGCTTGACCGCACACTGCGCCGTCGTTTTAGCTCCGTGCCTGGCGCGCTCACGACGCGTCCCCTGCGGCTTGCCATCTTAGGTTCATCGACGGTCGAACATCTTTTTCCAGGCATTCGTACCGCAGCCCTGAGGCGGGGGCTTTGGGTGGAAATACAGACCGTGGAGTATGGCCAGTATCAGCAGGCCTTGCTCGCTTCGTCGTCTTCGTTGCATGCGTTCAGGCCAGATGTGGTATTGTTCATTTTCGATGCTCCGCACTTGCTGGGCGGCGGGGCGGTGAATCTTGAGGCGGTCTGCGGACGGGTGCGCGAGCTTTGGCAGCAGGCGCGTGCGGCGTTTGGCTGTCAAGTCATCCAGCAGACATTGCTGCCAACGGCCCTCGCCCTTCTGGGCAGCAACGAACATCGCCTCACCACCTCGGCATTGCATTTGACCAAGCGTTTTAATGAATGGCTGCGGACACAGAGTGACGTGGATGGTGTGGATCTGCTAGCTCTGGATGACCGTGCGGCCGTCGATGGCCTGCTGTCCTGGCATGACCCCGTGATGTGGCTGCGTGCAAAACAAGAGGTGACGCCTCTCGCGGCACCGTTCTACGGAGAGCTTCTTGCGCGCATGCTTGCTGCACAGCAAGGCCGTTCCTTCAAGTGTCTGGTGCTCGACCTGGACAACACGCTGTGGGGCGGAGTTATCGGCGACGATGGGATTGAAGGCATCAAGCTCGGACAGGGCAGTGCTGTCGGAGAAGCGCATCTCGCGGTGCAACGCTACGCGATGGAGCTGTCACGCCGTGGAATCATTCTCGCCGTTTGTTCGAAGAATGATGAGGAGATAGCGCTTTCCGCATTCGAGCATCATCCGGAGATGCTGCTGCGCCGGTCCGACATTGCCTGCTTCATCGCCAACTGGGAGGACAAAGCCACCAACCTCCGGCGCATTGCCAGCAGCCTGAACCTGGGCCTCGACTCTCTTGTGCTTCTTGATGACAGCCCTTTCGAGCGCAGTCTCGTTCGTGGAGCGCTGCCCATGGTGGCGGTGCCCGAGCTTCCCGAAGACCCCGCCTTGTACCCCCGCCGCCTGGCTGATGCCGGCTATTTTGAAACCGTTTCTATCACCGATGACGACCTGCTGCGCAGCCGCCAGTATCAGGCAGGGGTCGAGCGTGAAACAATGCGAACCAGCGCTGCTGATTTGCAGTCCTATCTGGCCGGACTGCAGATGGAGCTGTTCTGGGGGAACTTCAACAGGATCGCCCTGCAGCGCATCGTTCAACTCATCAACAAGACCAATCAATTCAATCTCACCACCCGCCGCTACACCGCGGCCGAAGTACAGGCCCTGATGTCGGACCCGCTGGTGTTTACTCTGCAATTGCGCCTCGTGGACTGCTACGGGGACAACGGGATCATTTCGGTGATCATCGGCCGCCTCGTGGGGGATGTGGTGGAGCTCGACACCTGGCTTATGAGCTGCCGTGTGCTCGGACGCGACGTTGAAAAGGCGGCCTTGAACATTGTGGTGGAGCAGGCGCGTCAGCTAGGTGGCAAATTCCTGCGCGGCATCTACCGTCCGACTGAAAAAAACGAGATTGTCCGCGGGCATTACGCAGCTTTGGGCTTTCACCCTGATCAAACTTCGACGACAGATGAATACTGCTGGACTCTGCCGCTTGATGGCTGCGTTCAGCATGATATCTGCATCAAAATACAAAAGATTGAATGATGAACGAAGATCAAATCCTAGAACAGCTGACTGAAATTTTTCATCAGGTTTTTGATGATGACAGCATCGAGCTGACCCTGGGGACCACAGCGGCAGACATCCCGGAGTGGGATTCGATGAACCACATCAGTCTCATCGTTCTTGTGCAGTCACATTTTAAAATAAAATTTCAAACGTCCGAACTGGAGGACCTCAAGAATGTCGGAGACTTCGTGACGCTCATCGTTCGGAAGTTAGGCTGACCCCAGCTGCTTGCAGCAGTTTCGCAATCTCGTCCGAAAACCGTTGGGCACCCTCGATGTTGAAATGATCTGGGTCGCCGAAGTCCGTCCACGGACGACCTGGCATCGCATCGCCAAGCACATGGAAGCTGGGATATCGCGCTTCGTATTGCCTGAGGTAGGCCTCACGCTCGGCCTTGAAGGCGGCGGGCATAACAGCTATGGACTGCTCGGTGAGCGGACAAGAGATGAAAAACACAGGAATTCCGCGTTCTGCAAACAACGTGATGATTTCTGCAAAGTAACTGTCAATCAGCGGGCTGGGTGAAAATGTCTTCAACTGGCTGTCTCTCGAAAGTTCACGAGATCCCGGCCGGTTCCCAAAAGTAAAGTACCCATGCGACTTGATCATCCGATGATAGATGTCGAGATTGTCAGCTTCACGAGTCCATAACCGGCCATCACGCAAGGAAGAGTAGTAGAACGAGGGAAAGCGTGCGCAATAGAGAACGACTTTCAAGCGCGCATCGAGATCGCATGCGGTTTCCGGGCCAAATTCAATGGAATGGAATTTGCGTGACCGCGCCCGTACTCCGTCCACGGTGGCAAGGTCGAACAAACCGTAATTCACTCCTTGGTTCAGGTAAGCGTTCTCCATGAAACGCAGCGGTGAAAAAGACAAAATGACCGCACGTGGCGTATGGCCCGGCTCTAGTACGATACGGCTGAGTGCCGCGGCTTCGATGGGAGTGCCACCTCCTAGTGCAAGATTGACCACAGCATCTCCCAATTTTTCGGGAATCATGCCGGCCACTGCCTGGGAGTCACCCAAAATGACGACTGATCCGGGCGCGAGCGTTTTCGCGAGGTCAAATTTTGCACGCCACATCGGATACTCTCGACGCATGAATGCCATGGGACGCACCCAGCACCAAAACCACGCGGCGGCGAGTAATATGAACGGTATGACGAGCAACCAAAGCAGGTAGCGGCGCATCTGCTGCTGAGGAGGCGGGATCATGGCTTCAGCGCTCCAAGTGTGCGCAGTTCCCGTAGAATAACCGGTAGCGCGGCGGGCGCAGAATTACTGGTGATGCCGGTGGTTTGATCCGTGGCCAGGCGCGGCAGACGGGGCATGTGAATGCGCCGCGATCCTGCCAGATGCCGGCACAACACCTCGCCTGCGGCTTTCGCGGCGCAGTAGGCGGCAAGCTGCGGCTTGTGTTCGTCGAGATAGATTGTGGAGGGATAAAGGATCGCATTCAGCGAAGGGAGTGAGGTCACGAGGCGGTGAAAACCTTCCACGTAATAGTCACACAAGCGGGTGAAATGTGTCATTGAGAAGTTTTCAGCCCGGTCCGTCGGAATCTGTGGCGTGGCGAAATACAACAGGTGGGTTGGCTGCCACGGCAGCATGGGCAACTCCGTCTGTGTGACATCCAGCCGGACCGCGTGCGCCTCCCGGCCCGCAGACTGCAGTTCATCGCAAATTTTCCGGGCGTCATCCGCTCCAATCGCATACGTCAGGCAGACGCTTCCACCTCCCGCAGTGATGAGCTTTGCCGCCACTTCGCCAAGTCCACGTGATCCTCCCACGACCAGTGCCCGCCAGCTTTGAAACTCACTGGGGGTCACTGACAGAGCCGCATCGGCATACGTTGCCTGGGCCTGAGGTGGTGGACGGAAAAGCGCACGTGCCTTTCCATGAGCTCCTGCGCCGTCAAACATGATCTCGACAGAAGAGTACGGAGAGTCCTCCGTCTGCACTGCATACGAAAGCAGGTTGGATTCAATCGGTTCGTCGAAATCCATTGTCAGCCCTGCGTAAATGGAGTGAAGCCCCGGACATTGCATGCCAACGACACGTGTCGTGGCAAGCAGCACTTCGGTCTGCCAGGTGGGAAGGCTGAGCCCGGGCAAAAGTTTGCCCAGCAGATTGTCATCACACCCGAGTGTGGCCGTGCCCCGCATGCCACTGGCATCGGCATATTTCACCACAGCAGCCTGCCGATCATGCTCGGGAGCGGATCTGGGCGCGCATGATCGCGCGAAAGATCCTGTTCGTCCTTTGATCTTGACCGCCGGCGCTCCATCAATAGAAACCACGATGTTGAATGCCTCCGGAGTACCTTTCATCGTGCAATGCAGTTCCGAACCAAGAAGGACACCTTTTTGAAACTTTACATCCAGATGTGCCAGCGCGCCGCGAGGAGCAGCGACAGAGAGCGCCCACAGCAGTGAGTGAACGCCATGTACCACGCGCTCACCAAAGACGGTGCGTCGTGCTGAGGCGGCATCCATGTGCATCGGGTTCCAATCGCCTGACAACAGCGCGAAGGCGTGCTGATCGGCTGAAGTGAATCGGTGCGTGAAGTGCATGGCGTTTAGAACTGGAAATAGAGAAACTCTGTCTGGCCTGAGATGGCCAGCAATGCAAGCGCCGCCAGAAGGCCGAGCACGACGGCCCAGGGCAGGGATGGCTTCCATTGCAGCCACTCAGGCACCGAAGTGTGCGGTTTTGAAAGCGTGGGACTCCACGCCGCGAAGATCTGCAGCACATTGGGCGCGAACCAGATGATGCCGAACGCAAGGAGCAACGGTTTGGTTGCCTGCACGACGGCGGAGGGCTCGCCAACGTGCCGGCCCATCATGTCAGACAACATCGCCAGTGCTTCCTGAAACGAGGAGGCACGGAAGAATACTTCGGCGATGACGACTGCCAGAAATGTCAAACCCACCTTCCATACAGTGTTGTACCAAGCCGGTGAGGACGGTGAGTTTTTTTTGTGAAACAGCAGGCGCCACATATGATTGATGCAGAGGTAAACAGCGTGCAGCAGGCCGAACATCACGAAATTCAGCCCGGCACCGTGCCATACACCCGCAAGCAGCATGGTGATCAGCGTCGGCACCAGCACCAGAGCAGCAAAGCCCGACGCAGTTTTCAAACCTGAACGTCCCACCGGCAGCCCTTGCCGGGCGCGCCACGATGCCGTCCACAAGGCGACGGGGTTGTAGAGATAGAGGTTCAGGTAGCGCGTCAGTGTCATGTGCCAGCGCTGCCAGAAATCAATGATCGAAGGGCTTTTGTAGGGCGAATCAAAGTTGGCAGGAAACCGGATGTTGAACAGCAGCGCCAGGCCCACCGCCATTTCCGAATAGCCCGAAAAATCAAAATACAACTGCACCGAATACGACAGGACGCTCGTCCATGCTGATCTCATGCTCAGCCCTCCTGCATGACTGAAACCTTCATTGGCAGAGATCGCGAACCAGTCCGCGATGAAGTCCTTCTTTGCCAGTCCGATAAAAAAAATTGAACAGCCCAGGGCCAGGTTTTCCCAGTTCCAATGCGACTTTGCAGGGTCTCTAAACTGCGGCATCATTTCGCGGTGATGCAGTATGGGTCCTGCGATGAGATGCGGAAAAAATGTGACAAACAGAAAATACTCAATGAACCTGCCGCCCGAGGCTATGCCACCTTTGCAGTCGATTAAGTAGCCGATCTGCGTGAACGTGAAGAAGGAGATGCCCAGAGGCAGCAGGACATTCGCGGCGGGGTCCACGGTATGAAAGCCGAACTGCTCCAACCAGTGCAGCACAGGGAACAAATACTTGTATCCGCACAACAGCAGCACATTGGCCAGGATACCCGCGGCCAGCACTCTTTCCTGAGCTTTGTCATTTCGCGCCAGCCGAAGGATCAGTTCACCCGCTGCGAAATTGAAAATCGCCGAGCCGCACAACAGGGCGAGATAAGCGGGATTCCACCATGCATAAAACAGCAA
>JAPLUN010000440.1 GCA_026397715.1 Verrucomicrobiota bacterium | reverse complement strand
TTCGCAAAAAGGGTGAATCATCCCCCAACTTACCTGCCCAGCATGATTTCAACGCCTGTTTTTTGGCAGTGCAAACTTATCCGACGGCCTTGTCGATCGGAAAATCGGGATCCAGATCGTTGGCTTTCAGCCAGACTTTGTTGAAGAGTTTTGACTGATACTTGTGCCCGGAATCGCAGAGGATGGTGACAATGGTGGCTCCAGGGCCGTGTTCCTGGGCAAAGCGTACGGCTCCCCCGATGTTGATGCCGCTGCTGAGGCCAAGAAAGAGGCCTTCTTCGTGCAGGAGCTGATAGACGATGCTGAGCGCGGTCTGGTCGTCGATGCGGTAGGCTTTGTCCACACTGAGGCCCTCGACGTTTTTGGTCACACGCATCTGGCCGATGCCTTCGGCGAAGGAGTCACCATCGTCGATGTCAGTGTTCCCATTCGTGAACCATGACCACATGGCGGCGCCATAGGGATCGGCGCAAACAGCGGCGACTTTGGCATTCTGCTCCTTCAAATACTGGCTGGTGCCTGCCAGGGTGCCGCCGGTGCCGATGGAGGCCACAAAGGCTGTAACCTCTCCTTTCGTCTGCCGCCAGATCTCCGGACCGGTGTTGTGATAGTGGGCGTCACGATTGGCGGTGTTGTCGAACTGATTGGCCCAAAACCAGCCGTTTTCCTCGGCCAGGCGGCGTGCGACGTGGTTGTAGTTGCCGGGATCGCTGTAGGGCTTTGCTGGCACAGGATAAACCTCGGCTCCGAGCGTGCGCAGCAGGGTTATTTTCTCCGGTGCTTGAGTCTCAGGGATGATGATGACGGTTTTGTAGCCGCGTGCTGCGCCGATAACTGTCAGACCAATGCCGGTGTTGCCTGCCGTGCCTTCGATGATAGTGGTGCCGGGTTTTAACAGTCCTTGCTTCTCCGCTTGAGTGATGATGCCGTATGCAGCGCGGTCTTTGACGGAGCCGCCTGGGTTCATAAACTCGGCTTTGCCGAGAATCTCGCACCCCGTGATTTCGGACAGGCGGTTCAAGCGGATGAGCGGGGTGTTGCCCACATGATGATCGATGCCGTGATAAGTTTTGGGACTCATGGATTTGGGGAAGCGTTTTTGGGACGGCTTCCGGTGGTCCGGTCAGGCATCAAGCAGGGAGGCTAAGGACAATGGGAGGAGAGTCAAGGATGCAAGGTGACTGCGCCCTCAAGCTTCGTGACCAATCGTTTTCCTCTTCCTCAAATCATCACGCAATCAAGGAAGTCTGCGACGAACTCATTCTTCGGATGCTCGCGAAGCTGCTGCGGTGAGCCGATCTGCTGGATGTCTCCCTCATGCAAAACGACGACGCGATCCGCCAGCTCAAAGGCTTCATCTTGATCGTGCGTGACAAACAAGGTGGTGACCTTGGTCTCGTTGTGAAACTGGCGCAGCCATTTGCGCAGGGTCTTGCGCACCTTGGCATCGAGGGCGCCGAAGGGTTCATCGAGGAGGAGTACTTGCGGGCCGACAGCGAGGGCACGGGCGAGTGCGACGCGCTGCTTCTGGCCGCCGCTGAGCTGTGAGGGGTGTCGATCTCCGTAGCCTTCCAGGGCGATGCGGCGCAGGAGTTCCGTGACGGCTTTGTCGATTTCTTCGCGGTCGGGCCGTGTGGCACGTGGCATGACACGGAGACCGAAGGCGATGTTTTCCGCGACGGTCATGTGATTGAAGAGGGCGTAATTCTGGAAGACGAAGCCGGCCTTGCGCTCATAGGCGCTGCGGTTGGTGACGTCGGTGCCGTGGAACTGGATGCTGCCTTCGCCGGCGTCAGCGAATTCGAGTCCGGCGATGATGCGCAGCAATGTGGTCTTGCCGCTGCCGCTGGGACCGAGCAAGGCGACGAGTTCGCCGGTTTTGACTTCGAGATCGACGTTTTTCAGCGCCTGGAAGCTACCGAAGGATTTGGAGATTTGGTGGATGTGGATGCTCATGCTGCTCCTCGGCGGGTGGTCGTCAGAGTTTTCAAAATCAGGGTCACCAGTGCAAGCAGAGCCAGCATGGAGGCGACGGCAAAGGCGGGAACGAACTGGTATTCGTTGTACAAAACTTCGATGTGCAGCGGCACGGTGTTGGTCTTGTTACGGATGTGGCCGCTGACCACGGACACGGCGCCGAACTCGCCCATGCTGCGCGCGTTGCAGAGGATGATGCCATAGAGCAGGCCCCATTTGATCTTTGGCAGGGTGACGCGCCAGAACATCTGGAAGCCGTTCGCTCCGAGTGTCATGGCGGCCTCCTCCTCGGCCTGGCCCTGCGCCTCCATCTGCGGGGCGAGGATGCGGGCGACGAAGGTGAAGGTGACGAAGATGGTGCTGAGCACGATGCCGGGCAGGGCGAAGATGATCTTGATGCCGTGCTCCTTGAGCGCCGGTCCAAACAAACCCTGCGCGCCGAAGAGCAGCACATAGACCATGCCGGCGATGACGGGGGAGACCCACAGTGGGAGCTCGATGAGGGAAGTGAGGAAGCGTTTGCCACGAAACTGGAAGCGCGAGACGCACCACGCGGCGGCGAGGCCGAAGAGTGTGTTGAGCGGCACGGTGATGGCGGCGACTTTCAGCGTGAGCCAGATGGCATGCATGGTGGCGCGGTCATCAAAGGCTTCGATGAAGCCTTCCCAGCCTTTGCGGAAGGCTTCCTGAAAAATGACGACGAGCGGCAGCACAAACATGAGGCCCATGAAACCCACGGCGGTGCCGATGATGAGCACGCGCGAGAAAAGGGAGTCCGAGGTGGCTTTGCGAGGGCGGGAGGAGTGCGCTGGAGCGATGTCGATGATGGCGGCCATGGGCTCAAATGACGAATGAGTAAGCACGAATGACGAAGGAATGATGAAGCCTGAATGCCGAATCAAAGGTGTACTCTTTACCTCGACTCGTGTGCTGAGCACTTCGACGTTTGTTATTTGGCATTGGGAATTTTTTCGTCATTCGGATTTAGAGATTCGTCATTTCAGCGCCCGGTGCGCTTGCGGCTCCAATTGGCGAGCAAGTTTGAGAGCACGAGGATGGTGAAGGAGGCGGCGAGCATGACGACGCCGATGGTGGCGGCGCCGGAGTAGTCGTACTCTTCCAGACGCATGGTGATTAGGAGCGGCGCGATCTCGGTTTTGAAGGGAAGATTGCCGGAGATGAAGACGACGCTGCCGTATTCGCCAACGGCACGGCCAAAGGCGAGCGTCATGCCGGCGAGCAAGGAGGGCAGCAGGGCGGGAAACACGATGCGGGAGAGGGTCTGCCAGCGATTGGCACCGAGGCAGGCGGCGGCTTCCTCGACATCCATGGAGAGATCTGCGATGACGGGCTGCAAGGTGCGCACGACGAAGGGGAAACCGACGAAGGTGAGGGCGATGGTGATACCGAGCGGTGCGTAGGCGGCCTTGATGTCATGCTGCGCGAGCCATGCACCGATCCAGCCATTGGGCGCGTAGAGGGTGACGAGCGCGATGCCCGCAACGGCGGTGGGGAGGGCGAAGGGCAGATCCACCATGGCATCGAGCAGGCGGCGGCCGGGGAATGAGTAGCGCTCCAGCGCCCATGCGGTGAGCAGGCCGAAGACGCCATTGACCAACGCAGCGGCGAAGGCGGTGCCGAAGCTGAGCTTGAGCGATGAGATCACGCGTGCCTGCGTGAGTGTGGCAAACATGTGCTCCCAGCCCCCGCTGGTGGCCTTCCATACGAGCATGGACAGCGGGAAGAGCACGATGAGGCTCAGGTAGGTGATGGTAAACCCGAGCGAGAGCTTGAAGCCGGGAAGGATGTGGCGTGGTCGGGACAAGAGGGGGGGGCAGTTTTTAAGGGTCGCGATATTCAACAGGAATGCGCTTCATGCAAATGAAGCGCACTCAAGGAGGTCAGACCTGGGGGCAGTTCGTTTACTTTCCTGAATAAATCTGGTCAAAGATGCCGCCGTCGTCGAAGTGCTTCTTCTGCGCCTTGCCCCAGCCACCGAAGTCGCCGTCGATGGTGACGAGGTTCAGCTTTGGAAAGCGGGCGCTGTATTTTGCAGCGGCTGCGGCGTTACGCGGGCGGTAGTAGTTTTTGCCGATGATGTCCTGCGCCACGGGGGAGTAGAGGTATTCGAGGTAGGCTTTGGCGACTTCAGCGGTGCCTTTTTTCTCGGCGTTTTTGTCCACCACGGCCACGGTGGGCTCGGCGAGGATGCTGATGGAAGGGATGATGATTTTGGTCTGGCCAGGGAACTCGCGCTGAATGAGCCAGGCTTCGTTTTCCCAGGAGAGGAAGACATCGCCGATGCCGCGCTGAGCGAAGGTGGTGGTGGCGGCACGTGCGCCGGTGTCCAGCACGGGCACATTTTTATACAGCGCGGCGATGAACTCCTTGGCCTTGGCTTCGCTGCCGGTTTTCTTGAGCGCGTAGGCCCAGGCGGCGAGGTAGTTCCAGCGGGCGCCGCCGGAGGTTTTCGGATTGGGGGTGATGACGTTCACGCCTTCCTTCACGAGGTCGCCCCAGTCCTGAATGTTCTTCGGGTTGTCCTTGCGCACGACAAAGACGATGGTGCTGGTGTAAGGCGCGCTGCTGTTGGGCAGGCGTTTCTGCCAGTCTTTTGCGATCAATCCGGCCTGCTGACCGATGACGTCAATGTCTCCGGCTAGCGCGAGGGTGACGACATCGGCTTCAAGTCCATCGATGACGGCGCGTGCCTGCTTGCCGGAGCCGCCGTGGGACTGATCGACGCTGACTTTTTTGCCGGTGGTTTCCTTGTAGTGCTTGGCGAAGGCCTTGTTGAACTCTGTGTAGAGTTCGCGGGTGGGATCGTAGGAGACGTTGAGCAGTTCAAAGTCGGCTGCGTGGGCGGTGAGGCCGAGGAGGACGGCGGAGAGGATGGAGATGCGGGTTTTCATGGTGTTTGTTGAAGAGGTGACGGGATGGATTTGAAGGTATCAAAAGAAGCGATGGCTGAATTCGAAGTAGGCAAAGTTGGTGCTGGGGCGCTGCAGCTGGCGCTCCACAAAGCCGCCTGCTGCAAAGTAGGCGTAGCCCACGGTGATCTCTGTTTTCGCGTCCCAAGTGTAGCGGGCGCGGATGTCGAACTCCTGGCCGAGGAAACTGCCGCTGCGGCCCGTACGATCACGGGCGTTGTTGGCCGCGTTGAAGCGGTCCGTGCCGCTGGCCAGCCAGTAGTAGCTATAGCCAAAGTCCACGCGCAGGTCGTGGCGCGGCTTGAGTTCCACCCGGACTTTCGGTGTGCTGATGTTTTCAAAGACGATGTAGTCGTTCGCCGACCATGGACGGCCGAAGCCAGAGAAGCGCTCGAAGCGGTTGTCGGTGCTGTCGTTCGGATTGCGGTCGCCGCTGGCGTAGCCGTAAAACAGGCTGACGCGCGGCTTCCACGGATTGGAGCTGAGTGTGTACCCCACCTCCACCGTGCCGGCATAGGCACGCACTTTGCTGGTGCCATTCTGGCCAAACTGGTAGATCATGCTGGCGTCGTAATCGAAGCCCGTGGCACCAACGATGCCATAGCCACGCAGGCCGGGGCTATGCACCATGCGCTCTGCCACGCCCCGGTAGGCGGACTGATGCAGCGCGAGATAAAATGGCTCCAAGGTGATGATGTCTGACCACTGGCGCAAATGGCCGATGGCGGCATACATCCATTGCTGCTCCACCGGACGGTCCACGTCATATTTCAGGCGGTTCAGCGGCTGCACGGCCAGCAGGTCGAGCTGCCAGTCGCTGCTTTCCTGGCCAAGGCTGGCGTGAAAGCCCTGAAAGGTGTTGGCGGTGTTGCGCCACTGGTTGTTGCCGATAAGACGGCGGTCGAGGAATTCGAAGTTGTGAATACCGTAGCGGATGCTGAAGGGGCGGGCGTTGCCGATGGCGTCATGTCCGAAGAGATCTTTGAAATAGAGCTCCACATAGGCGCGGATGGGTTCAAACTCATTCACGTCACGGTTGTCACGAACATAATGGCTGTTTTCACGCCGTGAATCCTGCATCTCAAATGCAAAGCGAAAGGGATCAAGGATGTCCTTGATGCCGATGTAGGCGCGTGTGCGATGGAGCAGCGGCTGGTCCACTCCCGTCTGTGCACGGCGCAGGTCGTTGGCGCGGTACTCATAGCGGAAACGGTAGTCCAGGCCCACATCGAGCCATTTGACGTTCAGCAGTGAATCGACGCCGAGTTCGCTAACGTTGCGCACATACTTCGGCGGATCTGGATCACGCGTGGTGCTGTAGCTGAGCGGGTTTTGATAATAGGTGCCGCGGGTGATTTTTGGGGAGCCTTCATCAGCGCCGTTTGCGACAGAGGCAATGAATGCAATCAGGCCAAGCAGGGATGCTTTGGAGGTTTTAAGAGGGGACATGAGCAGCGATTGTAAAAGGTTTGGAGCCGGTGTTTCTGTTGGGAATGATCTGAAGCCGAAAAAGCCCGAATGGAGAATCGCACCACAAACCCTATGGAAGGCGATGAAGTCTCGAACACTTCCGGAGGACCGGTCAGTCATTGGAAAGGCGGGGAATCCGTGCGGGGTTCCTGCGGCCATGTGGCGACTGTATATTTCAACTAACTACATACGGCAAGTAGGAATTAAAACTTTTTCATGTCTTGATTCAGGACATGTGTCCGGTGCCGGCTCATGCCAGGAAACGCCTGCGACGAAACAGCAGCGAGAACAGCCCGGATATGGCCAGAAGCGCGCGGGAGGGCTCGGGCACTGCGGCGACGATGCTGAGTGTGCCGCTGGAGTAAAACTGGCTCCAGTTCCATGCGAGGCCGAGTGCGCTGAGATCCGGCAGGCCGGTGACAGTGTCGAAAGTGCCGGAGACGGAGGACCAGTCGATGAGATTCCACGAAGATCCTTGCACCCATGCGCCCTCCGCTAGTGGGAGTGCGCTGTTGATGTTGAGCGTGGCTCCGCTGAGTGTCACTGCACCGCCGCTCAAGACCAGGAGATCATTGCTGCCGCTCGGAGCATTTAGCATGCCGCTCGCAGAGCCGCCGATGATGTCGAGTTCGATGCTGCCGCTAAGCATGAAGCCCGCACCGGCCTGCAGCGTGAGGGTTTGCGCATCCTGAACTCCGTTCTGGCCCACGAAGATCACTCCACCAGTCTGCTGGGTCAGGGCCACGCCTGTTGTGAGCGATCCTGCGGCGCCACTGCCCCCGAGGCGTCCGCCGTTGGCAATGGTGAGCGATCCAGTTCCTGTGGCAGAGCCCGTCAAATTGTTCACCACCAGGGTGCCGCCACTCAGCGTGGTGCCGCCGCTATAGGTGCTGGCTCCGGCGAGAATCCAAACGCCTGCGTCCTGCTTCACCAGTGCCACGGCATTCGTGCCGCTGGTGCCCGCGCCGGTGTTGTTGATGACCGCTCCCTGGATCGTGTTCGCGCTGGTGTTGCTGCCACCGAGAGTGAGCGTGCGTGCCGTGCTCCCTCCTGCCGCGCCGACTGTCACCGCGATATTCAGTGTGGTGGCGGTGAAGACGAGTGCGCCGTCGCCGTTGCTGAGAATGGTTGCGCCACCGGTCGCCGTTGCGCCGGTGCCGCTGCCCACCTGCACGCGGCGGTTCGTGCTGTCTCCGGTGCCGAGGTAGCTTAGGGCGCCGGTGTTTGTGGTGCTGCCAAAACGGATGACGCCGGACGTTGCGTCCTTGTCCGCCGTGCCCAGTGCTCCGACCACGCCGATGTTTCCCAGCGCATAGATTTCCGTGATGCCGTTGTTGAGCTGCGCCTGTCCTGTGAAGGTGTTGGTGCCGCTCAGGCGCAGCGTGCCGCCGTTGCCCTTGGCCAGGCCAAAGCCGCCGCTGATGACGCCGGACACCAGCACATCCACCGCCGCATTGGGGCTGTCATTGACGACGATGCTGCGGTCTGCGTTCAGCACGAGATTGGCCGAGATGATGGCCTGACCGTTTTCGAAACCGGCGGAGCCTGAATTGTAGGTCACATTGCCGCCGATGGTGAAACTGCCGCCGCTGGTGCTGCTGATGAGGCTTGCGGTTTGTCCGGCCACAGTGGTGGTGGCACTGCCCAGGGTGAGTGCGCCGCTCAATGTGGCCGCTGTGCCGCCGACATCGAAGGAGCCGGCATTGATTGTCAGACCCGAGGACGTGGCGATGCTGCCGCTCCCGGTGAGCTTCAGCGTACCACCATTCACCGTGGTGATGCCGGAATACGTGTTTGCTCCTGAGAGAATCCATGTGCCGGCGTCCGCTTTGGCAAGCGCCAGCGTGCCGCTGCCATCCGCGATCACGCTTTGGACCTCATTGGTGCCAGTGTAGCTGCCACTGAGTGTAAGCGTCTTCGTTCCGGTGCCCGCATTGGAAATGACGCCGGTGAAAATCAGCGCGCCGCTGCCGCTGCTGTTGAGGGTGGCGGCTCCCGTCGTGGTGGCCGCGAGGTTGATCGCACGATCGGTCGTCACCGCAGCGCCGGTGTAGATCAGCGTGCCCGCGA
>JAPLUN010000296.1 GCA_026397715.1 Verrucomicrobiota bacterium | reverse complement strand
GGCGCGACGTGGAGCGAGCCGCAGGAATCTCCGATTCAAAACCCCAGCGCACGCTTTTTCATTCGCCGCCTCTCCTCAGGCAAGCTCATCCTGGTGAAGAATGGCCCCATCAATGCACGTCTGCCACGCCGCTCCAACCTGAAAGCCTTCCTCTCCGACGACGATGGCAAGACCTGGGGCAAAGGCTTCCTCATCGATGACCGCGCCGAAGTCTCCTACCCCGATGGCTTTCAGGCACCGAATGGCGACATCCACATCCTCTATGACTGGAACCGTCACACCGATGCCGAGATCCTGCATGTGAAGTTTACGGAGGAGGCCATGCAGAAACAGGCTGAGATCGGCAAACTCACGATGGACCCCGAGGAGATCAAACGCCGCGCCACCGTCGGCAAGACCGTCGTTAATAAAGCGCACGCACCCAAGTTGCCCAAATCCATCACGCCAGATCCCACCTGGGCCGCGCAGGCCATCGAGGATGCGAAGCAGGACTTCAAGAGCATCCCGTATGACGGCATTAGGCCCAACAAAATGGTATGCGATACCACGCTGCGTGAGCTGCCCGACGGCTCATGGATTCTCTTCATCTTGGCCGGTGGCGACACCGAACCCAGCCCGCTGAATTACACCGGCGTCACCCGCAGCCATGACATGGGCAAGACCTGGACCCCATTGGAACAATTCGATGTCGGTTTTCCGCGCGAAGGCAAAACCATCGGCCAGGGCCCGACAGAGCTCATGATCCTCGGTCAGCGCAGCACACTCTTCTTCTCCACGCACTCCAAGCACTGGGCCAATGACTGGCGCTCATGGTATCTCACCAGCGACGACTCCTTCAAGACTTGGAGCAAACCCATCGAAGTCCCCGGTCGCCTCAAAGAGCGCACCTTCATCCGCAAGCACATCGTCTGCAAAGACGGCCGCATTATGATCCCGTTCCAGCATTACATCGGTCCCGATGACCAGCAGGATCGTGCGCCTCTTGATCGCGACTTCACCAATCCACGCAACGGCGTCCTCATCAGCAGCGATGGCGGCAAAACCTGGAGCGAGCACGGCAATATCCGCCTCACACCCAACAGCCGCTACTTCGGCTGGGCCGAGAACGATCTCTTCGAGCATCCCGATGGCCGCATCACCATGGTCATCCGTGGCGATGGTCTCGGTGGCATGCTCTACAAAGCCGAAAGCAAAGACGGCGGCCTCACCTGGCCCGAGTTCGCCTCCATCACCCAGATCCCCAATCCCGGCAGCAAGACCACCCTCTACAATCTTGGCGGGGATCGCGTCGCCATCCTGCACAATCCCAACAGCAAACACCGCAGCCCCATGGCCTTGTGGATCAGCTTTGACGGCATGAAGACCTGGCCTTACCAGCGCATCCTCCAGCAGGAATCCGTCGATGGCCCCAAAGGCCGCATGAACTATCCCGACGGCTTCGTCAGCAAGGACGGCCAGTGGCTCCACTTCGCCTTCGACGACAACCGCCACCGTGCCGTGCATTACAGCGCCAAACTGCCGCCTCTGAAATAATCACTTCATCACCATCGGCTGTCCTGTGCACTCCAGCACGCTGTGCCACAGCTCCTGCGTGGGATCCACCTTGCGGCGGCCATGAATGACGAGTTCCAGCGGCAGGTGCACGAAGGAATTGTGCCAGCGCCCTACCAGCATGTTGGTCTTGCCCGCCATGGCGGCATGCACCGCGTTTTGGGCCAGGCGTGAGCAGTACACGTTGTCCTGAGCGTTGGCCGGGACGCTGCGCACGATGTAGCTCGGATCGATGTATTTGAGATTCACCTCGGTCTTGCGCTCTTTGAAAAAGGCATTGATGCGATCCTTCAAAAAGGGACCGATGTCTCCGTAGCGCTTGTTGCCGCTCGCATCGGTGTCATCGCCCGTTTGCATGAGGTGCTGTCCAGCCCCCTCCGCCACCACGATCACAGCGCTGCCGCGCTTGATCAGCCGTTGGCGCAAAAACTCCAGAAAGCCGCCGTCGCCGTCCAGTTCAAAATGAACCTCGGGAATCAGCACAAAATCCACGTTGCTGCCCGCCAACGCGGCATAGCACGCGATGAAGCCAGAATCACGCCCCATGAGCTTGACCAAACCGACTCCATTCACCGCGCCGGTGGCCTCGACATAGGCACACTTCACCGCCTGCACGGCGGCATCAAAGGCGGTTTCAAAGCCGAAGCTCTTGTCGAGGAAGCTGATGTCATTGTCGATTGTCTTGGGAATGCCGACGACTGCCTTTTTCAATCCACGTCGTTCGATTTCCTTCACGATCTGCGCTGCACCTCGCAGCGTGCCATCACCGCCGATCACGAAAAGAATATCGACCTTCATGTCCTCCAGCGTATCCACCATCTCGCCAATGTCCTGCTTGCCGCGCGAGCTGCCCAGCAAGGTGCCGCCAAAATGGTGTGCCTGCTCCACGGACGAAGGTTTCAGCAACAGCGGTGTGTGGCCGAAACGCTGCACCAGTCCCTCGTAGCCATAGCGAAAACCATAGACGCGTGCGACACCGTACTGCTGATGGCAGCGGTTCACGATGCCGCGGATGATGTCATTTAAGCCCGGGCAGAGACCGCCGCAGGTCACGATGCCGACCGTGGTCTTGCTCGGGTCAAAGTAGATCATCTCCCGTGGCCCCGCCTCTTCGTAGCTCGGCTTTGACACATCACGCCCGTCTTCGAGCAGATGGCTGTGGTACAGAATACGGTCCACCGCATCCGTTTTGTAGGGTGCCTCCACTCCGCCGATCCGGTGCAGGGGCGAATGAATCAAACAGGGGCCGAGCGTGGGGATGCTCGTGTCGGAAGGGGCTGGGGTCATGGCGGGTGGGTAATGTCTAAAGCAGGAGAAGTGCCATTCTAGAGGCCTATGCGGTTAGGCTCGACATCCATTGGCCGAAATGCTCTCATCCTTCTCAAATATGCAACTCCGCGTCATTGCCGCCATCCTGCTGCTCACCTCCTGTGGCCGAAGTGCCGACCCCGCTGCTCGTGAGAAAGAACTCACGTTTCTGCGCAGTGTCATGCCCGAAGGTCTGCTGGAATTCGCCCATGTCGAAGTCCCCGCCATCGAAAATGTGGCCATCACGGGGGAGGGCGCGGACCAGCACCTGGGTCTGCATGTGTTCCCCGGTCAGAAGAAACTCAATGGTGGCATCCGTGCCGAGATCAGTGTCGATTACCCATGCCAGCAGGGCGACACGGTGCGCTACTCCTGGCGCTTCATGGTGCCGAAAGGTTTCGTGTCCGATGCACCCAAAAATCGCTGGTGGATCATCGGTCAGTGGCACGATCAGCCAGATCGCAGCCGTGGTGAAAGCTGGGAGGGTTTTGCCTCCAAGAGTCCGCCGGTGCTCCTTGGCCTCGGTGAATTGGACGGAAAACTCGGCATCGGCATCGCCTATGGTCCCAATCAATCGCAGAAGCATGGCCCGGTCTTTATTGAGCCCGGCAAATGGCACAGCATCACCGTCGAAATCCACTGGTCACAAAAGGCAGACGGCAAAGCCAGCTTCTTCCTCGACGACATGACTCAGCCCGTCGCCACTGCCACCGGCCCAAACATGCACAACGCCTTTCAGCACTTTCTCAAGCTCGGCATGTATCGCCATCCCGACATTCAGACCGACAACTGGATCTACATCGACGATTTGAAGATCACGAAACCGTGATGAGTTGGAATTGTATCGCCTAGCCGCACATGTCAGTTGCAAAAATACCCATCCCCTCCTGCTTCCTGCCATGAACACCGCTTTTCCTGACAACCTGCGCCTGCAACTCCGCCAGACCGGCGTGATTGCCGTCTTGATGATCGACCACGTCGAAGATGCTGTGCCGCTGGCTCGGGCTCTGCTCGCGGGTGGGGTGAACGGCATCGAACTCACCCTGCGCACCGATGCGGCGCTGGAATCGCTGCGGCGCATCCGCGCAGAAGTCCCGGAAATGACCGTCGGCGTGGGTACCATCCTCACACCGAAGCAGGCCAACGAGGCCAAGGAAGCGGGCGCGAGTTTCGGCGTGGCTCCCGGTATGAATCCACGCGTCGTTGCCGAGGCGATTCGCATCGGCCTGCCTTTCGCACCTGGTGTTTGCACACCCACAGACATTGAGATCGCCATCGAAGCCGGATGCCGTGTGCTGAAATTTTTCCCTTCGGAGCCGAGCGGTGGTCTTGCCTACCTGCGCAGCATCATGGCGCCGTTCATGCATCTCGGCGTACAGTTCATTCCCTTGGGGGGCGTGGGAGCTGGCAATGCCGCGCACTACCTGCGTGAACCCGCGGTGCTCGCCCTTGGTGGCTCATGGCTGGCACCGAAGGAAATTGTGGCAAGGGGCGGGTGGGATGTGATCACCGCGTTGGCGCGTGAGGCCACGGACATCGTCAAGCAAGTCCGTCCATGAGCCGCGTCGTCACTTTCGGCGAAATCATGCTGCGTCTCGCCACGCCGGGCTTCGCACGTTTTCAGCAGGCTATGCCGGGCACCCTTAATGCCAGTTTTGCCGGAGCGGAGGCCAGCATCGCCGCTTCGCTGGCCTACTTCGGCATTGATGCCGCCTTTGTCAGCGCCCTGCCCATGAACGCCATCGCACATGCTTGCATCGCCGATCTGCGCAGCCTTGGAGTTGAGACAAAACACATCCTACGTACGCACGCAGGACGCCTGGGAACCTACTTCCTTGAGCACGGAGCCAATCAACGCGGCGGCAATGTCATCTATGACCGCGAAGGATCCGCTGTGGCCATCACACCAGCCTCCGCCTACGACTGGGAGGCAATCTTCTCCGGCTGTGAGTGGTTCGTGATTTCCGGCATCACGCCTGCGATCTCACGCAACGCCGCCGAGGTGGCGCTCGTTGCTGTGAAGGAAGCCTCGCGCCGTCAGATCAAAGTCGTGTGCGACATGAACTATCGCACCAAACTCTGGCAGTGGGAGCCGCCAATCACCGCCCGTGATCTCGCCACGCGCACGATGAAATCGCTTCTGCCTTTCGTGCAGATCTTCGTCGGCGGCATCAGTGATGCCACCGCCATGCTCGGCATCGAGCACAGCGACGATCTTCATGCCTTGGCAAAGCAGATCATCACCCAGTTTCCCCACCTCACCCACGCCGCCTTCACCCTGCGGGATGGCAGCACTTCCGCCGCGCAATGCTTCAGCGGCGCGCTCTATGAGGTTGCGACTGACACCCTGCACACGGCGCCGCGTTACACGATCACCCAGATCATCGACCGCCTCGGCGCCGGTGATGCCTTCACCGCCGGTCTCATCTTTTCATTCCTCCAAAAATCCGCGCCGCAAACAGCCATCGCCTTCGCCACAGCCGCCGGCTGCCTCGCCCACTCCATCGAGGGCGACTACAACTACAGCACCCGCGCCGAAATCGAAACCCTCATGCAAGGCGACGGCGGAGGCCGCGTCAGCCGCTAATTTTTATGTCCCACTCTGCCACCACCCATCCCGACCGCTGGTCCCTCGAATCCTGGTTCTCCGAATTCGGCAAACCCGACTACACTGATTTCAAAACCGCTCTCGTCAGCGATGTCGAGGCCCTCAAAACACAGGCCGCCGCTCTCGGCACCGACACCCTTGAAATCGCCCGCGTCATCAATGCGTTGGAGTCGCTGAGCGATCGTCTCGGCCATCTCTCGGCTTATCTCGGCTGCTTGTCCGCAGACAATGCCAATGACGAAGCAGTGAAAGCCGACGAAGCCTGGATCTCCACGCTCGAAGCTGAAAGCACCAAGCTCATGGCCTCGCTGCGTGCAGCGCTTGCGGCTTTGAGCGATGACGCATTCGCCAAGCTGCTTACCGATCCTTCTTTGAAAAACGCCGAGCATGCCGTGAAGCGCATGCGCCACGAAGGCCAGCACCAGATGAAGTCGGAAATGGAGGCCCTGGCCGCTGACCTCAATGTGAATGGCCTTCATGCCTGGGGCCGTCTCTACGACACGCTCACCGGCAAGATGGAATTTGAGATGACCTTTCCGGATGGGCACAAGGAAATCGTGCCGATGTCCCGCCGCCGTGCGCTGATGTCAGAACCCGACCGCAAACTGCGCGAAGCCGCCTTCAATGACGGGCAGAAACCATGGAATGATCATGCCGTGACGCTCGCCGCCGGATTGAACGGCATCGCTGGCACCCGCCTCAGCCTCTATGGACGTCGTGGTCTGCCGCACTTTCTCGACACCCCGTTGTTTGATGGTGCGATGAGCCGCAAGTCGCTCGATGCCATGCTGGAGGCTATCCACACGCACATTGATCTGCCACGCCGTGCCTTGCGCAAGGCCGCGAAGCTGCAAGGCACCTCCGCGTTGCATTACTTCGACCTCGAAGCCCCGCAGATCGCCGCACCGGATGAAAAGGAACTCACTTGGGACGAGGCCTGCGCCACGGTCGATCATGCCTTCAGCTCCGCCTATCCAAAACTCGGTGAATATTTCCGCGAGATGCTTGCGCAGCGCTGGATCGAAGCCCAGCCGCGTGCCGGCAAGCGCCCCGGTGCGTTCTGCACAGGATCGCAGCTCAAGCACGAAGAGCGCGTGTACATGACCTTCCACCGCACCGTGAATGACATGGTCACGCTGGCCCATGAAGTCGGCCACGCCTGGCATTCTTGTGTGCTCCGTCCCGCCCGTTCGTTTGCGGCAAACTATCCGATGACCCTCGCGGAAACGGCGTCCAATTTTGGCGAGATGATCCTGCTCGACGGCCTCATGACCAATCCGGGCATCACCGAGGCCACCAAGGCCTACCTGCTTGATCAGGAAATGCTTCGTGCGCACGCCTACCTCGTCAACATCCCCATGCGCTACGAGTTCGAGAAGGCCTTCTACACCGAGCGTGCCAGCGGTGAACTGAGCGTGAGCCGCCTCAGCGCACTGATGACCGATGCGCAGCGCAAGCTCTACGGCGACACCCTGCTTGATGACGGCACCGACCCGATGTTCTGGGCCTACAAGATGCATTTCTTCATCACCGGCGTCTCCTTCTACAATTTCCCCTACGTCTTCGGCTACCTGCTGAGCCAGGCCTTGTTCGCGCGCTTCAAAGCCGAAGGCGCGGCCTTCCTGCCACGCTACGAGGCCTTCCTCTCCATGACTGGCAGCGCGACCTGCGAGGAAGTGGTGAAGCAAAGCCTCGGCGAAGACATCACCCAGCCCGAGTTCTGGGCCACGGCACTGAAAGCCATCGAACCGACGCTGACCGCCTATGAAGCGCTGAAGTGAGGCAGGACGCCTGCTGACAAGTCTTTGATAGCTCGAGGCCCGCCCCTTCGTGATAGTGGGCCCATGAAACCTGCCCCCGTTTCCCGCCGCCATTTTCTCCACGCAGCGCTCGCCGGTGGCACCGTCAGCCAGAGCCCCCTCATCGCAGCTGACGCTCCCGCTGCGAAAGGCGGCATGTTTGCCGAACCCGCCCACGAGATACCACTCGCCAATGACGCCGACGTCATCGTCTGCGGTGCCGGACCCGCAGGCGTCACGGCGGCCATCACTGCCGCACGCGCTGGCGCGAAGGTACGCTTGTTCGAATGGCGCGGCTGCCTCGGCGGCATCTGGACCGCCGGCCTGCTCGGCTACTTCCTTGATTTCAACAAGCCCGGCTTCGCCAAAGAACTCCGCGACAAGCTCGATGCACGCGGCGCGCGCGCAAACTCCACCAGCACCAGCCGGTTCTGCTACGACCCTGAAGCGCTGAAGCTGCTGCTCGAAGAGCTCTGCATGGAAGCAGGTGTGAAATTCCAATACCACACCAAAGTCTGCGCCGCGTTTCGTGAAGGGAATCGACTCACCACCATCGTCACCGAATCCAAGTCAGGCCGTCAGGCATGGAAAGCCCCAGTCTTCATCGACACCACAGGCGATGGCGATCTCGGCTTCCAAGCAGGCTGCGCCTTCGAAATTGGCGAAGCCGCCGAATGTCCCTGCCAGCCCTTATCCCTCAATGCGCTGCTGGTGGTAAAAGATGTCGAAAAGCTGCGTGAGTTCGTGCTCTTTGGCCAGCCGCTGACTGGAGAAAACACGGACGGTGAAAAGAAAAAGCGCATTAAGGACGCCATCGTCAGCACCGGCCATCTCCCATCCTACGCCGGTGCCACCCTCTGGCACGTGAGCGGAAACCTCGTCTTTGCCATGATGAACCAGGAGTTCGGTATCAAGCCATGGGACGCTGCCGAGATCAACGCCGCCACCGTGCGCGCTCGTGCGGAAATGAACCTCATGGTCAATGGCCTTCGCGGCCTCGGTGGCCCATGGGAAGGCATTCAAATCGTCGCCACTGCCGAGCAGATCGGCGTGCGTGACGGCCGCCGCATCGTCGGACGCTACGTCGTGAACAAGGAAGATCTCATCAAAGGCGCGCGCTACGATGACGCTGTGGTGCGTGCCACCTTCGGCGTGGACATCCATGCCACTACTGCGGATTTCAACCAAAAAGCGGTGATCCATTCCACCAACATCAAGGTCAAGCCCTACGACATCCCATTGCGTGCCTTGATCGCGCAAGATGTCGATGGCCTGATGATGGCCGGGCGCTGCATCAGCGGGGACTTCATCTCGCATGCGAGTTATCGCGTCACGGGCAATGCCGTTGGCATGGGTGAAGGCGCTGGTGTTATTGCCGCGCTCGCCGCCACTTCCAACCGCATGCCTCACGAAGTCCCCTGGAGCGAGGGCGAGGCCAAGCTGAGGGCGATGGGACAGCGCGTGTAATTCAACGCACTCCCCTCACACTCGGCCCATCCACCCACTTCGGCGGTATCATGATCTGCCGCGGCACCGCCGGCACCCCATGCTCGTGCTGTGAAAGCTGCGTGACGATCAAATCGACCGCCGCCGCCGCGAGGTGTTCGCGCTGCTGGTAAATGCCCGCAAACTCCTGCATCTTGGGCGTCCAGTCATGGGCTACGAAGCCGATGTCCTGCGGCAAGCGCAGCCCGAGCCGTCTCAGCCAGTTGGGCACATGCGTGTCGAAGGTGATCAGAGCATCCGGCTCGTATTCACGCATCCATTTGGTAAAAGCGTCGAACCCTTTGCTGATGTCATTGCTCGGAAACAGCAGCAGCGGCACCCGGTCTGCAGGCGGAAGGCTTTGCTGCCAGTGAAACAAACCGCCGCTGTAGCCAAACTGCGAGCGGTTCACGATCCACTTGGTCACCGCCACGCCGATGCGTTTGTAACCTCGCGCGCTGAGTTGATCCGCGGCCATGTGAATCCCCAGCGTCATGTTTCCCGCACACATGTGCAGTGCCGGACTGCTCATCGCATTGCCAAAAGTCACGGCGGCAAAGGGTGAGAAGTCCATCTTGCTGCACGGCAGCTGCATGCTCTGTGGCGACACGATCACGCCTTCGATTCCCCGTGCGTGCAGAATCTTCTGCAGCCTCTTGGGCGTGAGCCCGTCCTTGCCCAGCCAAAACTCCTCCACGGCGTAGCCATGGCCATGCGCACGGCTGCGGATGTCATCGATCGGCACGTATTGGTACGAAGGGCCCAGCAAACCATCCTGCGGCACATCCTCACGGATCACGGCGATCACGGCGCGCACACGCTGCTGCTTCTTGCCGCGCACCACCTGCATCATGCGCGCCAGATGCGGGTCGGGCTGGTAGTTCAGCCTCTTCGCCTCCTTCAGCACCTGTTCACGTTTCTCAGCGGAAACTTTGGGCGCTCCACGCAGCACTCGAGACACGGTCATCAACGAAAAACCCGTGGCACGGGCGATGTCCTTGAGCGTGGGCGCAGTGGTGACTGGCATGGCGTTGGAAGGCGGACGTTAAGATAACCTCAGAGCCCCGGGGTGGGACGGCGCTTGAAACTACAGATCTGCAAGCGTCGCCGTGAGCAGCTTCCAGAACTTCTGTGTGGATGAGATGCTGGCGCATTCTTTTTCAGAGTGCGCCTCATGAATGTTCGGCCCAAAGGAAATCATGTCGAGATCGGGATAAGCCATGCTGATGACACCACACTCCAGCCCCGCATGGCAGGCACCGACCTGGACCTCATGGCCAAAAAGCTCACGGTAGATCTTCTTCATCTTATCAAGGATGGCCGACTCAGCGCTCGGACTCCAGCCAGGATACGGATCACCTGATATAACCTGGGCGCCGATGAGTTCAAACGGCGCGCGGAAGGCACGCGCAACATCGAGCTTGCTCGACTCCACCGAACTGCGCTGCAGGCTGCTCCATTCGGCCTTGCCACCCCCGAGAGCGATGGTGGAAAAGTTGGAAGACGCCTCCACCAGTCCGGGCACCACAGGACTCATGCGATAGACCCCATTCACCACAGCCTGCATTGCGAGAACGAGCGCCCTCTGCTGCTCTGTGCTCATCGTTTGCACGCTGGCACTTTCGACATTCACAGGTGCCGTGGTGATGCTCAGCCCTGGTTCGATCAGACGAAACTCTTCACGGATACCCGCAGCTTCACGCTCGAAGCATTCCGTAAAACGGGCATCATCCAAAATCACCACCTGCGCCACACATTGCGCCGGGATGGCATTGCGTGCACTGCCACCACGCATCGTCGAAAGCGCCACCACATCTTCGCCACAGGCGCTGAGAAGACGCGTCATGAGCTTGTTAGCGTTCGCACGCCCCTCATGAATCTGCAGTCCGGAATGCCCGCCGCGCAGGCCGGTGATCTGGATGCTGACTACCGGCGCAGCGCAGTCATGCACCACCTCGGTGTATTCAAAAATGCCCAGCGTATCAATGCCGCCCGCGCATCCGATGGTAAAAGTGTCATCCTCTTCAGAGTCGAGATTCAGCATCGTCTTTCCCGTCAGCAGTCCCGCTTGCAGACCCAAGGCACCGCCCATGCCCTGCTCTTCATCCAGCGTGAACAGCGCCTCAATCGGTGGATGGGACAAATCCTGTGCAGCCAGCACCGCCAGGATCGCGGCGACACCGAGTCCATTGTCCGCACCGAGCGTGGTGCCGCGTGCCCGTACCCAGTCACCATCGACCCACATGTCGATTCCATGCTTGTCGAAATCAAACTTCACTCCGTCTCCCGCTTTGTGCACCATGTCCAGATGCGCCTGCATGATGACCGGAGGGCGGCCAATTCGATCCGCTGAGGCAGGCTTTTTGATGATGACATTGCCCGCCGTGTCGAGCTGGGCATCCAGGCCATGGCGGGCGGCGAATCCCAGAACGAATCCCACCACACGTTCCTCACGCTTGGAAGGGCGCGGCACGGCATTGAGTTCGGCAAAACAGTTCCAGAGGGCTTTGGGTTCGAGGGCGCGGATGTCGGAGGCGGGCATAAAGGGGGGCAATGGGAGATGGAATCAGGCTGCGGTTGATGAGGTCACACTTCAAGCAGCTTCGGCTGCGAAACAAGCGGGAGTGGTATCATAACACTCCATCGACCGATTCCATGGCGAAATGACAGCGTGCTTCACGTTTGATAGGTCGATGATTCTCCGCCAGCTTTGCTTCCTTCTTTCCCTTGCCACCGCCTGTGCCGCCTCACCCTTCGGTGAGCGCCATGAAACTTGGCAGGGCATCCCCGGACTCGAACGCACCACCAAAGGACGCGTCTTTTCATCCTGGTTCACGGGTGGTCCGAAAGAGCCGTCTCCCGAAAACCTCGTGCTGCTTTGCTACAGCGATGATCAGGCGCAGACCTTCACACGTCCACAAGTGATGGCAGAGCCCAAGAACGGCACGCGCTGTTTTGATCACACCTTGTGGATCGATCCCAAAGGCCGCCTCTGGTACATTTTCAATCGCGGCAATCAAGACACCGCCGTGCATGACGTCCACGCGCGCATTTGTGATGATCCTGATGCCACGCCGCCGGTCTTCGGCCCCGAATTCCGCGTCGGCTACGAAGGTCCCTATGCCTTCCGCATGAACAAACCCACCGTCCTTTCCACCGGTGAATGGATCATGCCCGTCACGCACGCCACCGAGTCGATCCATTCATGGTTCGCCGGACCCAAGCAGCTTCAAGGCGTCGGCATCTCCACCGATGAAGGCGAAACCTGGAAACTCCACGGCGCTCTCAAAGCTCCCGAGTGGGCCCTTGAGTGCATGATCACCGAACTCAAGGACGGTCGCCTTTGGCTCCTCACTCGCACGGGCGGCGGATTCCTTTGGGAAAGCCACTCGTCAGACAAAGGTCGCACCTGGACCGAGGCCAAAGCCAGCACCATCTCGAATCCGGGCTCTCGCTTCTTCATCCGCCGCCTCGCTTCAGGCAATCTCCTGCTCGTGAATCATCACGGCTTC
>JAPLUN010000406.1 GCA_026397715.1 Verrucomicrobiota bacterium | reverse complement strand
TCACATTCTTCTGTCATTCCGAGTGAGCCGCGCTCGACGGAGAGATTTCTCGACTCGTCTGACTCCCTCGAAATGACTCGGCGCGGCGAATCGAGGAATCTCTCGGCAAGTCCCAATCAGCGGGTTGAACTCCTGAAGCAGGTCCGTGCGCTCGGCTACGAAATCGGCTCGGGCGTGATGGTCTGCATCCCCGGCCAGAGCTATGAGTCACTGGCCGATGACATCATGCTCTTCCGCGAGCTTGACCTTGAGATGATTGGCTGCGGCGAATTTTTGGACCTCGCTGCGCTCGTTCGCAATATTCAGGCTTTTCGGGGTCTGCTTCATCTGCGCAAAGGACACATAGCTGAATGCACGGCTGTCATCCAACGCGCGCTCTACTCCCCGTCGAACCGCCTGATGCACGCGCAATTCCTCGGGGGTTTCAGATTTGAAACGGGTCAGCGGACGATCGCCCGGATGACTCCCGGTGGGCCCGATGCCGATGGCCCCCGCGCGCACATGGTGAAGACGGCCGAGATTGCCTTCCGTGCAAGAGGACAGAGCAGCTGCGGCGACCAGGCCGATGAGGAGAAGGGAGAGGCGTGATTTCATAAGGTGGTTATGCCACGGAGGCGTGATTTTGTCATGCAGCAAGGGATCGAGCGCAGGGATTGGTGCGGATGCACGGAAGCGGTAACTTTATTGAGTTCACGGCAGCGGGAGAGAATCAGTCTTCGTCTGCCAGGGAGCCTTTTTTGGTGTGGGCGAAAAGGAAGTAGATCAGCCCTTTGGAAAAGTTCCATGTGCCGAAGACCACCGCCACTGCACTCAAGGCAAGGCTCTGGCGGGTGAAGATCGGCCCAATCGAGAGCCAGAGAAGGGCACCGAGACCTGCGGCCAGCAGTAAGAAGCCGAGAATCGCCTGCTTCCCAGCTCCACCTCGGATGATCGCAATTCGTTCAGCGCGGGCTTTGTCATACATCTGCTTTGCCTGTTCCGGATCAAGGCCATTAACTTCCAGCCGGTAAAAGACATCTGCACGCGGTTCATCCCAGATGACCATGCGCCGGA
Source organism: Verrucomicrobiota bacterium (assembly GCA_026397715.1). GTDB lineage: Bacteria > Verrucomicrobiota > Verrucomicrobiia > Verrucomicrobiales > Verrucomicrobiaceae > Prosthecobacter. Next base: position 4,639 of record JAPLUN010000406.1, on the reverse strand, counting down.
CGCCTTGGTAAATACGATCTTTGTGTTCCTCTGTCATGAACCGCGAAAACTAGGCGGCAGGCATCTAGCGGCAAAGCAAAAACTCTTTCGCATTCACCAGACTCCAGGTGATGTCCTCCAGCGCGAGTCGCCGGTCTTTGGCGGAGGCGAGAAGGGCTTCCATGACCTTGGCTTCGTCGGCGGTGGGCGCACGAGTCAGGATGGCCCAGTAGAGATCGCGGGTGACGGCGCCGTTGTCGGGATTCTTGAGCAGCGAGCCGAGCCGGTTGTATTTTTGCGACACAACGTTGCTGACGATAGGGCCGCTGATGAATTGGAAAATCTGGCCAATGGAGGTGTCCGCAGCGCGTTCACATTCGCAGCTCAGCTCGCGTTTCGGGCGACCAAATTGGGCGAGGAAGGCCTCTGGGGATGTGGGATTGGGACTGCCTCGTCCATTGTCGGGGCCTGGAATCTGGCTGGCACGCGTGCCGCGGCTCCAGCCATTGAAATCTGGCGTGACACGCAGTGCCGAGTAGAGCGAATCAATGAGCTGCTCGGCGCTGAGGCGGCGGGGCAGGTGGTGCGAGTAGTTGATGAGATCGGCGGCGTTCGTCTCGTTCGGCGTGCTGTCCAGCTGGTAGGTGCGGCTCAGCATGATGGTGCGAATGAGGTGCCGCAGATCAAAACCGCTGCGGATGAAATCCTGGGCCAGTTCCTCGAGCAGCTGCGGATGGCTGGCGGGATTCGTGAGACGCATGTCATCCACGGGATCGACCAGACCACGACCCATGAGATGATACCAGATGCGGTTGGCCTGTGCTTTGGCAAACAGAGGATGCTGTGCGCTCGTGAGCCAGTTGGCTGCGGCCTGCAGTTCGTCCTCCTTTTCGGCGAGCTTGGGCATGTCCGCGCCGAGGAAGCGGGCCTTGGCCTTGTCTCCGGTGCGCGGGTTTTCGATGTTCAGCTTGGCGTTGAGAAAGACCACCTGCTCTCCGTTGAACTCATGCTTGTCGTTTTTATCACGAGGTTTGATGTCGCCAATGATCTTGTAGTCCACCTGCGCAAAGACGGCTGACCAGTTGTAGTAGTCGTCCTGCGTCCAGCGGTCAAAGGGGTGGTTGTGGCACTGCGCACACTGAAGGCGCGTGCCGAGGAACACCTGCGCCGCCGTGGTGGCACGCAGCTCCGGGGTACGGTTGGCGCGGTAGAAATTCGTCTCAGGCTCGTGATAGGTGCTGCCGCGGGAGGCAAGCATGGCGCGCACCATTTCATTGATGGGGCGGTTTCGCGTGATGCCATCGCGAATCCAGTCGTGAAAGGCTTGCACCCCGGTTTTGTCCAGCGTGCGGGATTCGACCTTGAGGACATCGGACCATTTCAGCGTCCAGTAATCGGCGAACTCCGGCCGCACCATCAGGCGGTCAATCAAGCGTGCGCGTTTGTCGCGGTGCGTGTCGGCCTCAAAGGCACGCGCTTCATCCGCAGGCGGAATCATGCCGCAGAGATCGAGCCAGGCACGGCGAATGAAGACCTCATCACTGCACACCGCGCTGGGGTTCATGCGCAGGGTTTTGAGCTTGTTGAAGACGTGGGAGTCGATGTAGTTGTCGCGGCGCGGCTTGCTCCACACAAAGGCCGGATTCGCTTTCACAAACGTCAAGCACGCCCGGATCGCCAAACTGCAGGCGCTTCACCAGCCCGCTCTTGCTCACATCAACGAGTCCGTTTTGCAGCGGCTCATAGATTGCACGGTCAGTGATGTCGCGCTGCGTGCCATCGGCAAAGGTAGCCTGCACAGTGATCTGCACCTTGTCCTGTGGCTCGTCCAAAACGAGCTCGGTCGGCGTGACAGCGAGCTTGGTGACTTTCGGTGCCGTGCTGTCATCACGCGGCAGTCCAGCGGCGATCCAGTTTCGCAGCACCTGATATTCCCAGGCCTTGGGATCGAGCTTCTTGCCGCCTTCGTGGGCGATCTGATTCGCGCCTTTGACCAGGATCAGGCTGCGCTCCGGCGCGAAGACATCCACGCGGCGGCCGGAGGCATCCCGGGCGAGTGCTTTGAAATCGAGATCAGGATCCTGTCCGCGCAGCGAAAGTTTGAAGCCGCCTTTGCCCGTCGCATTGCCATGGCAGGTGCCCAGGTTGCAGCCTGCTTTGGAAATGGCGGCCATCACGTCGTTGCGGAAGGACACAGTCTCGGCGGCATACGCCGACGACAAAGCGACGGCGCTGAGCGCACAAACCAAGCTGGGGACAGAGCAATTCACGGGGCCGCAAATAACGGCTCAGGAGCAGGTTCTCTTCCAATCAAGCAGGGCAAAACGCCTGCTTCATTTCTCAAAACGGAATGTCGTCGTCTTCCATGCCGTCGGTGATCGGGCCTTCACCGAAGTCATCGTTCTGCGGCGGCGGAGCTGGTCGCTGGGCCGGGCGCTGCTGTTGGGATGGAGCTGGGCGCTGGGCCGGACGGGCTGCGGGACGATTGTATCCACCGCCACCGCCTGATCCACCACCACCGGAGTAACCTCCTTCTTCATCACCACCACCGCCGCCACCGGCTGGAGCGCGATCGCCACCAGGGCTGCCGAGAAATTGCATCTGCTCGCCGACGACGCGCATGCGGGTGCGCTTCTGGCCGGTCGCCTTGTCTTCCCAGGAATCCATCTGCAGGCGGCCTTCGATGAAGACCGGGCGGCCCTTGTGCAGGTACTTGCCTGCGAGCTCGGCCATCTTGGCCCAGAGGACGACATCCACGAAGGTGACTTCCTCCACCTTCTCACCACTGTCGGAGGTGTACACACGGTTCACGGCGAGACCGATGTCGCACACCGCGCTGCCTTTGGGCGTGTAGCGCACTTCGGGGTCGCGGGTCAGATTGCCGATGAGCATGACTTTGTTGTAGGAGGCCATAATGGGGCATCTTTGCCGCCCCCCGCCCCTGAGGGCAAGAATTTTGTCATTCTCGTGACGCGCAAATCCGTGCCACTCTAGAGGCCGATGCTGGAACTTATCGATGGCTTCATCCTCCACCTGGCGACCGAGCGGGGTCTGTCCACGAACTATCAGCTCCTGGTGCGCCGGGTGCTGGAGGCGTTTGCCTCGTGGTTCAAGGCGAAGCACGACTCCGCCAGCGCGGCTGCCGTGACGACGGAGCACGTGAGCGGCTTTCTGGCCCAGAGAAAAAAAGACGGCATCGCAGCGTCCTCGGCCCGGGTCGAACTCATCGCCGTCAAAATCTTCTTTCGCTGGCTTACCGCGCGCAAACACATCCCCTCTGACCCTGCCGACCCGATTCTGCCTCCTCGCCAGGAAAAGCACCTGCCGGACTCCCTGAACGAGCAGGACGTGCGCAAGCTCGTCGAGTCCGTAAACGGCACCGCCCCGCTGGACCGGCGGGATCGGGCCATCCTGGAGCTATTTTATGCCAGTGGCGTGCGGTTGTCGGAGCTGGCCGATGCCCGGCTGGAAAACCTCAGTCTCGAAGAGGGCTGGATTCGCGTCACGGGGAAGGGCTCCAAGACCCGTCTCTCACCCGTGGGCGGTGCCGCACGCGAGGCGATCGCGGCCTACGTGGAGCATGCGCGCCCTGAACTGGTGGGCCCGAAATCCCAGAGCCACATCTTCATCTCACGCAACGGCACACGACTGACCACGGCGCGCATCCAGCAAATCGTGAAGGAACGCGCCGCCCTCTGCGGCATGGATCCCGCCCGCGTGCATCCGCATCTGCTACGGCACAGCTTTGCCACGCACCTGCTGAACAACGGTGCCGACCTGCGCGTGATCCAGGAAATGCTCGGCCATGCGGACATCTCCACGACGCAGATTTACACCCACGTGGATCAGGCACGGCTCAAGGACGTGCACCGGCGGTTTCACCCGCGGGCTTGAGCCGCTACATCGCCCATGCGGGCATAGACTTCGCGCCCAGCTTTGCTGTGCTCGATCAAATCATCTGAGAACTGGATTTTGCCTGGTTCGAAGATCGTGATGAAGCAGGAGCCACCGAAGCGGAAGTAACCTTTCTCAGACCCTTTTTCGATGGCGGCACCCGGCGTATAAGTTTGCACAATGGAGCCCACGCAGGTGGCTCCGACTTCAAGCAGCAGCACATCCCCGAGGCCAGGTGTGCGCAAGACCGTAATCTCCCGCTTGTTTTCCCAGTGGATGCTGGCCCGGCTGCGCAGGGCGATGGGACTCACCGAATACAGCGGGCCATTGATCAGGCGGGCGGCTCCGGGAGTGCCGGCACACGGAAAATGAAAGCGGTGGTAGTCCACCGGGCACAGGCGGGAAATCAGCATGCTGCCGTGCGCGAAACGCTCGGAGAGCGAGGCATCGCGCAGCAGGGCAGGGAGGTCAAAGCGGGTGCCTTTGATGAAAAAATCGGTGCAACTGGCGATGTCTGGCAGGACCAAATGGCGGCCGTCCGCAGGGAAAGTGATGACATCGTCGCCCGGGGCGATGGGCCGTGCCTGCGGCTTGAGCTTGCGGTAAAAAAATTCGTTGAAGGTGCGGAAGGACTCGGGGGCATCGGCGAATTCACTGACGTCCAGGCCGTAGGTGGCCAGAAAGGGGGCTATTTTTGCCCGGCTGGCCGGGGCGTCCATGCGGCTGCCGTACCAGCGGGAAAAAGCCCCCCGTTTGACCAGCGCAT
>JAPLUN010000193.1 GCA_026397715.1 Verrucomicrobiota bacterium | reverse complement strand
TTCGGTTGGGTGTTGTGGTTGAAACAAAAAAAGCCGCCCACGGGATGTGGACGGCTCGTTTTGAAATGGGTTTTTGTTCGATGTCTCGATGCCGGTTTCCTGCTAAAATGCAGGCCTGCGCTGTTCGAGGCCTTCTTTGCAGCCTTTTTGGAAGCCATCAAGAAATGCCTTGTACAGCGCCTGATCCATGCTGCTGCTTGGATCAGACGGAGCGAACGAGAGTTTGATCAATTCATATTCCGCAGTTGTAGGAACTCGTCCGTAGCTTGCAGCCCATTGCAGTCCCTTCTGATAGCCAGCAAATCCCGTGATCATAGATCCTTTCACCTCGTCTGAGAGCACAACTTTCTTGGATTCATTCGCCTGCTGAGGAGCAGGAGCGGGTTGAACATCGACGTTCGCATCTGGCGAAGGTGCGTCGCTGGCTGCTTCTTGCGAGAAGCGTTGTGGCGCTTCAGCTTTTTGTCCTGTGGAAAGAACGGATATGAGGAAATATCCTCCGACTACGACAACAAAGGCAGCAAAAGCCCAGGCAACCCTCTCAAAGATTGATCGGGGAGCTGTAGGTTCCGCTTTGTTTGGGATTTGGATTGGAGAATCGCACGAAGGACAGACCACGACTTGGCCTGGTGTGATTGATTGAATAGCCATCTTTTGTCTGCAAAGAGTGAGTGTAAAGAACGTGACGGACCCGCTAATAGCAGGGTCAGATGACCAGCCCGACGCTCAAACGCTTATTGGCGAGATTGAAGCAGTTGCGTATGCAACAGGGGCTGACGCAGGAAGAATTCGCGGACAAAAATGGGATCTCTTACAAGTATTACCAGGCCGTCGAAGCAGGCCGGAAAAGAGACCCGCGCCTTTCGACATTGGAACGATTTGCCAAGATCCACGGCATCGAGGTCTGGCAGCTGCTTGTCCCCCTTTCGGATGACAAGACAGTCGTCAAAAAAGCCCCCTTGAGAGCAAAGCGCTCATCGAAGAAATGAAAGCGGCTCCGGTATGCATTCCCGGAGCCGCTGGCGTGCTCAGTGCCATTTTTTGCACTCGTTGAAGAACTCGCAACTGCCGCACTGCAGGCCAGGCGCGGGCACGAAGTCCTCCATCTCCAGTCCTCGCACGTAGGAGTGGATCATCCGCAGGAGCTTGTCCTGCTGCTGCTGGCTGGCTGGCCCGCTGCGGGTGACAACCAGCTTGGGCGTTTTGAGCCGCACCAGATGATGCAGTTCAATGCCGCTCTCCTGCCGGTCGGTCGCCTCGCGGTAGAGCATGGCATACGAGGTCGTCTGCACTTCGGTGAAGTGCAGCACCTTCTCGCTGTCGGGTGTACGGCTGGTCGTCTTGTAATCGACGATGCAGCCGCCCTTCCGCACGAGATCCATGATGCCCACGAGCCTGGGCAGGCCATGCCGGGCAAGGTCCAGCTCGACCGAGACCTCCACACCTTCGGGCCGCTCATCCAGTGGGATGGGCGTGTCACGCAGGTAGGTCTCAAGTAGGGCGAAGGCACCGGCCTTGGTGCTTTCCTCTTCATCCCCCCAGTTGATCGGCTCATCCTCTTCGGCATTGGCCCAAGCCTGGTCAAACACAGTCCTGACCATCTCATCAATCAGCGGGGCTTTGCGCCAGCGAGCAAGATTCCACTGCTGCAGGACTGCGTGAACGACGGTGCCGACCCGCATGGCCGAAGAGGGCTTCTTCGGTTTGCCACTGAGGTAGCGGAAGTAGAACTTCAACCGGCACGACAACCACGTCCCCAATCGGGACGCGGAGATCGTTTCCAGCAGTTCGTCCTTGGTGCGACCGACCTTGGCAACTGACTCCTGATCGGGGGATGCGATCATGACGTAAGCCCTCCAATCACCGGTTTCGACGCGGCACGGTAAAGGGCAGGGGAGCCCGATGTTTCCGCGCTGGGATGACCATTTCCATTGCTGCGCGGCTTGCCGTTGCGCCGGACGCCAGCGTTGTAGCGCTCGAACAGCTCGTCGATCAGACCGCTGGCCTGAAGTCGATCAAGCTGGCGGACGCCGGCGCCGAACATCTCCAGCGCGATTTGTTCGACCTCGCTTTTGTCGATGTTCTTCTCTCGCACGACTTTTTCGATGAGGCCGCGTTGCTTGTCGCTGCAACGCCATGCTCCAGTGCTGGAACCGTTGGTGTGCCCGTTGCCGTTGGCATGTGGATGTCTTCTGCCATTGGTGGCGGGTGGGGCGGCTCCGTTGGTGGCGCTGCCGTAGGTATGGGCATCGGGCATGAACCCGACTTCCTGGATGGATTGATCCACCGCATCCTGCAGGAGGCGGTAGAGCCTGCTGCTTTCCTGCTCGACCTGCGAGAGGTCGGTCAGTTCCGTGCGAATGGACACGGAGTATTGATGAGAGCTGTAGCCGGGGAGGCCCAGCTTCTTTGCGTAGTTTGCTTCGAGGACGATAGCCATGATGTGAATCTCCTTGGGTTTGATGTTGGGATGACGGCACAAAAAAGCCCGGCGAGTGGCCGGGCTTGATGGTGACGAGGTGGTGTTGATCCGGTCATTGATGCCGGTCCGATGGATCAGATCGAACCGGTGGTGCTTCAGCGACGCAAACATCCGACGGCATCGGGCTCATGCGGCGCAAACCCTCGGCGACCAGACTGCTTGCGAGAGCAGTCATGGGGATGCCTTTGGATTTGGCCGCATGATAGAGCGGCGAGATGAGGGTGCGCTGAAGCCGGGGCGAGTAGTATTTGGACTGCGCCATGAGAGTGCTCCAGACCATCAGCGACGGCGAACTCACCACTGCCCAGCAAAGGGCTTCACGATACGCCCAGGTGACGGGCGGCTGTGGCAGGATGCCACGATGGGAAAGGCTCAATCGAGCCAGGAGCTAAGGCTCTCCCCAATAGATTATGGCCTATAAATCTTTCAAACAGGCCAAAACGGAATGGAAATAATGCGATCCAAAACAACCTCACCTAGGCAGCCTGAGTCCGCTTCCCGTCTCGATGTACACCTCGTTGAGACCGGCCTGTTCCGTTTTTTGGAAACGGGCTTGCCGGCCGGTGGAGCGTCGTGACTCGCAGCGGGCGCGATTCTGAAAGGTGTACAAGATGGTTGTTATTCTCAGATCGTCGGCAGCTTCGCCAGCGCCGTTCGTTTCGTCTCTGTCTCGATCTTCGTATAGACCTGGCTCACGGCCTCGCTGGCGTGACCTACGATGTCTTGCACCACCACGGCAGGGATACCCGCGTTCTTCATCATGGAAACGGCGCTATGCCGCAAGGAATGGAAACTCAGCGCCTTCACGGCCCGCAGTTTGCTCTCGCGTCCTTCAATCTTCGCATGATTCGAGTTCAGTGCCCGGAAGCCGCACCGCCCCAGCAAATCGCCAAACTGCCGCGAGAGATGCGGCCCGCCATTGGAGAACTCCGCCAGCTTCCCAAGCTCCGTGTGAACGTAGGCGTCCGGCTTGTCACCCGCTGGCAGGGAAAGGATATGATCCTCCAGCGGCTTGCACATCGGCACGATTACCACCGTTCCCGTCTTTCTGGTGCAAAAGCGCACTTCCTTTTCCTCCAGATCAACGGCAGTCCAGCGCAGCCGCGCCAGATCACCAAGCCGCTGCCCCGTGTAGAGTCCGAATTTGACCATTGAAGCCCATTCCGTGCCTGCCGACTCTTTCAGCACGATGCGCAGTTCCTCCACCGTGAATCCGCGCCGCGTGCGTTCCGTCGGCTTCTTCAACGATTTCAGTCCCTACCATGTCACGAAAGCGCCGGATGTGTTGCCGGGAGACGCGATGAATTTCCTCGTCCGCCTCATTTCCCAGCCACGCCAGAAACTTCTTGCTCGCGCCCTTGTAGGCCGCAATCGTGGCAGGGCTCACCTCGCGCTTGATGCGCTCCAAGTGACCCGTGAAGAACTCGCGCACCGTCGTTGCTGGGATCGACTCGCCCGCAACCTCGCGCCGGGTTTCCGAGTATAGCTTGAAAATCTGCTCCGCCGTCAGGCGCTTCTTGTGTGCGCTCTCCAGATCATCCGCGATGCCTTGCGCACTGCTCCGGTTCTTTTCCTTCGCCTCGATCTTCGTCGATTTCTTCCGCTGCTGCCCGTCCGCAGTCGTGTAGCAGGCCACCCAGTACTTGCTTTCGGGGTGTTTCCAAAGTGACGCCATAAAGTGAAAGATTTTGATCCTCTGGTCGCGAGTTTTCGCGACCTTCTTGGCTAAGAATACAGCTAAGAATGACGGGTATCAATTTCTAAAACGCCGACAACGCTAATGCATTGATAATGAGACAAGCGGTTGATCCTCAAGCACCTCTGCGGGACTTCAAGGTTCGAATCCTTGTGAGGCAACCACTCCTGCCACAGGCAGGACAAACAAAAGAAAACGGCACGTGCATCTCAAGGACGCAGCGTGCCGTTTCGTTAAATCAATGGATCAACAACTCAGGCCTTGGCCTGCGCTGCTGCGAGGATCGCGGAATCCAGACGGGCCAGACGATGTGCGCTGGAGGCCGACTCAATGCCTTCAAGGGCGCGGTAGGTCTTGCCCACCTTCTTCACCAGACCGCAGTTGGTCAGCTTAAGGATCTTCTCATACGAG
>JAPLUN010000472.1 GCA_026397715.1 Verrucomicrobiota bacterium | reverse complement strand
CAGACTCGACTCCAGCGAAGCCGCCGTCAGTCGTTCACGGACGAAGTCGCAGCCAAAATACTCCGCCGTGCGCCGCGCCGCATCGGTCTCGTCCGGCACCCCCGCGTTTTCTTCGTAGCCGATGGAAAACGTTTTGATGTTTTTTTGGCCCGCCTCGCGCATGCAGGCCACCATGAGGGTGGAGTCCAGCCCACCGCTCAAGAAGACGCCCACCGGTACATCGGCGATCATGTGAGCCTTCACGCTTTCCAGCACGCCTTCACGCACCATGCGGCGCTGCTCCACCGCGTCATGAACCCAAGCCTCGCGTCCGGGCCAAGCAGGCTGAAACCAGCGTCTCACCTCGGCCTTGCCGCCGCGCCATTCGAGCAGGTGGCCCGGGGGCAGGCAGCGTACGTTATCAAACATCGTCTCCGGACTTTGCACTGCGCCTCGCTGGAAATACTGCGCCAAAGCAATGCGTGAAACTTGGCCTCCACCGCCGAGTTTGCGCACGGCACGCAGTTCAGAGCCGTAGACGAGATCTCCGTCTGCGCTTATGCGATAATACAGAGGTTTGATGCCAAAGTGATCCCGCGCCAGCACCACCGATCCCGCTTCTGCGTCCCGCCATGCGATGGCAAACATGCCGCGCAGGCTTGCCAGGACCTTCTCAAATGGCGAACGTTCCAGCAGGGCGCCCAGCACCGCCGTGTCTCCGGAGGATGGCAGCTTAACTTCGCCGAGGCCGGCGCGCAGTTCGCGGAAATTGTAAATTTCGCCGTTGAAGGTGAGCGTGAATCTTCCTCCCCCAAATGACATGGGCTGTCGGCCGTGATCGCTCAAATCCAAAATGGAAAGCCGTTGGAAGCCCATCCACCAGCCTTCGCCTCCCGCCTCTGCGCTATCATCAGGACCGCGATGCACGATCATCTGCAGAGCCAGCCTGCGTAAGGCACGCTCGTCTTCACGCCAGGGCGTGTTTGGCGAACGAAACCATCCGAGAAAACCGCACATGATAGGTCGAATTTAAAAAAAGTGGCCAAACCTTATGGTTGAGTCCCGCTCACCATGACACCCTTTTAATGGTTTCAAACAGGAAGCATTTGCACGATCAACATCCGGCATTGTATAAATCTAGCATGAACTTCCGTCCATCCCGGATCATTCTGGCCATGTGCTGCATGATCGCACACTTCAACCTGGCAGTGGCTGAGGACGCTGCTCCCCGCCCGTGGAAGGACGCGCAGGGGCGCATCATCCAGGCCACCTTCGTCAGCAGCAACGCCGACAGCGTCACCTTGAAAATGGCGGACGGCAAAGAGCACCAGCTTCCTCTCACCCGCCTGTGTGCCGAAGATCAGGCTTTTGTGAAGAGCCTGAGCGCGCCTGCCTCATCCACAGCGCAGGGGGCAACGCCTGCCGTGACCGCTTCCTCTTTGACCCGGATTCCCGTCGAGAAACGCACCTGGCCGGAAAACGTCGTGGTGCCGACCAAGTCCATTGAAATTCAGGTGATTGAGGAGAATGTGGCGGCGCGAAAATGCGTGTACCGGTCTGAGGGATTTGAGTTCACCGCACAGGCCAAACTCATGCCCAGCGTGATGAAGGAAGTGGCGCGCACTTTTGAGGCCACCAAGACACTCGTCGCCTCATTGCCCTGGGGGGTGGTCTGCCGTCCTCCTGAGGGTTTTGAACGCTATCAGGCCGAGTTGTTTGAGACGCGGAAGGATTACATCGCTGCGGGTGGGCCTGAAAACTCCGGGGGTGTCTATATGAGCGGAGATAAGATCTTCCGTGTGCCGTTTCCCAGCATCGGCCTCAAGCTGCTGGGCAAGACCTACGCCAAGGACGAGAACTACGACGGAGGCACCCTGATCCATGAGATCACCCATCAGGTGATGGATGCCTACCTAACCTTCCTGCCCGTGTGGGTCATCGAGGGCACGGCTGAATACACGGAAATGCTGCCCTACAACGCCGGCAAGTTCCGGGCCGACGCCCACCAGAAGGGACTGAAAGACCACATTCAGGAGATGCAGAAGCGTGGGTATGCCATCGAGATTGGCAATCTGGAAGAGCACCTGAAAATGAACCGTGCCACCTGGTCTGGCATCACCGACATCTCCAACAAAAAAATGGGGGAGCTGTATTTCCGGTCCGTGCTGGCAGTGTATTTCTTCTGCCATCTGGATGGCGACAAAAAAGGCACGCGTTTCATCAAGTTCATGGATACGGTCTATGGCGAGACCGAGGCGCTGCGCACCTTTTTCAAGGATCCCCGCGTCAAGCATCTTGAAGGCGGCCGCTTCAGCTACCCGACGAACTTTCCACCGCCGGACATGAAGTCCGAAACCGCGCCATTCAAGCACCTCGACCTACTCCTTGAAGGGCGAAGTTATTCACAAATCGCGCAAGAGATGACCGAGGCCTACAAGGCTATCGGTGTCAAAATCTCAGTGAATTGAGCTGAGGAGCCGAAAACCGGCTAAACAGGCCCTTCTTGGGCGCTATTTCGCGTCTTTTCCACCCCCTGCGTTTGACGCACCGCATCGACTGTGCAAGATGCCGGGCTTTCCGGCCCCGCGATGCCGTAGCCCTAGCCTGCCAGCCAGTGGTTCCTTCGCTCCGAAAGCGCCCAGATCATACGCTTTCTACCCCTCTCAACCTGCCGCACTCGTCGTCCGCACCCCGGATTCCGTCATTTTTTTCCTCCCCCATGCCCAAAGATACAACCATCCATCGCATCCTCGTCATTGGTTCCGGCCCTATTGTCATCGGCCAGGGCTGTGAATTTGACTACTCCGGCGTCCAAGCCTGCAAGGCCCTGCGCGAAGAAGGATATGAAGTGGTGCTCATCAACTCGAATCCGGCCACGATCATGACGGATCCGGAGTTCGCCTTCCGCACCTACATCGAGCCGATCACGCCCGAGATGGTGGAGAAGATCATCATCAAGGAAAAGCCGGACGTGCTGCTGCCCACGCTGGGCGGCCAGACCGCGCTGAACTGCGCCATGTCCCTGCACCGTGCAGGCACCCTGGAGAAGCACGGTGTGCGGATGATCGGTGCGAAACCGGATGCGATCGAGAATGGCGAGGACCGCCTGCTGTTCAAGAACGCCATGCTCAAGATCGGGCTCGACCTGCCGCAGTCCGGCGTCGCCCACACGATTGAGGAAGCCCGCGTGATTGCCGAGCAGATCGGCACCATGCCGCTCATCATCCGCCCTGCCTACACGCTGGGCGGCACCGGCGGCGGCATCGCATACAACAAGGAAGAATTTGAAACCATCACGGCCAGCGGTCTTGATCTTTCGCCCGTGACGGAAGTGCTCATCGAGGAATCGCTCCTCGGCTGGAAGGAGTTCGAAATGGAGGTCATGCGCGACAAGGCGGACAACTGCGTGATCATTTGCTCCATCGAAAACTTGGACCCCATGGGCGTGCACACGGGTGACTCGATCACCGTGGCTCCCATCCAGACGCTGACGGATCGCGAGTATCAGATCATGCGTGACTTCTCTTTTGCGTGTATTCGCGAAATCGGCGTGGAGACGGGTGGGTCGAATATCCAGTTTGCCGTGCACCCGGACACGGGCCGCATGATCGTCATCGAGATGAATCCGCGCGTGAGCCGCAGCTCCGCGCTCGCGTCGAAGGCCACGGGGTTCCCCATCGCGAAGATCGCCGCCAAGCTCGCCGTCGGCTACACGCTGGACGAACTGAAGAACGACATCACCCGCGAGACGCCTGCTAGCTTTGAGCCGTCCATCGACTACGTGGTGACCAAGTTGCCGCGCTTCACCTTTGAAAAATTCCCCGGTGCCAACGAGACGCTGACCACGCAGATGAAGTCTGTGGGCGAGGCCATGGCCATCGGCCGCACGTTCAAGGAATCCCTGCAGAAGGCCCTGCGCAGTCTGGAGATCAAGCGCTTCGGCCTCATCGGCGATGGAGCCGACAAGGAAGTCGATGATGAGACGCTGACTTCGAAGCTCACTGTGCCGAATGCGGAGCGCATTTTCTTCCTCGGCCAGGCTTTTGCCAAGGGCTGGAGCGTGGACCGTGTGTTTGAGCTGACGAAGATTGACCGGTGGTTCTTGAGGCAGATCGAGGACATCGTGAAGGAAGACTTGCTCATCCCCAGCCAGTCTGGCGAAGCATTGATCGCCCAGATTCCTGAAGCTGAACGTACCGAGGAAAAGAAGGCGGAAGTGCTTGCCGCAGCGATGCGCAAATGGAAGCGCATGGGTTTCTCTGACAAGCAGATCGCCCACTCCTTTGGTGTGGATGAGAAATACATTCGTGCCGGTCGCATCAAGTATGGAGTCGTTCCGACCTACCGCCTCGTCGACACCTGCGCGGCTGAGTTTGAGGCTTACACGCCTTACTACTACAGCACCTACGGCATCGAGGACGAAGTGCGGGACAATGACCGCAAGAAGGTCATGATCCTCGGTGGCGGCCCGAACCGCATCGGGCAGGGAATTGAGTTCGACTACTGCTGCGTGCATGCGTCCTTCGCCCTGCGCGAGCTGGGCTACGAGACCATCATGGTGAACTCAAATCCCGAGACCGTCTCCACCGACTACGACACCAGCGACAAACTCTACTTTGAGCCGCTCACGCTGGAGGATGTGCTGAACATTTATGAGCGCGAAAATCGCCACGATCAGGTGCTCGGCGTCATCGTCCAGTTCGGCGGCCAGACGCCGCTGAACCTTGCCAAAGGACTCGAAGAAAACGGCGTCCGCATCATCGGCACCTCGCCGAAGAACATCGAGCTTGCTGAAGACCGCAAGCTGTTCGCCAAGCTACTCGACGATCTTGAATTGCTCCAGGCTCCCAGCGGCACCGCCACCTCGTTGGAGGAGGCTCTGGCCATCACTGCGAAGATTGGTTATCCCAGCCTTGTGCGCCCCAGCTTCGTGCTTGGCGGCCGTGCCATGCAGATCGTTTATAGCGATGCTGAATTGACCCACTACATGAAGAACGCCGTCGAGGCCACGCCCGACCGCCCTGTGCTGGTGGACCGCTTCCTCGAAGACGCCACCGAAGTCGATGTCGATTGCATCAGCGACGGCGAGACCACCGTCATCGGTGCCATCATGGAGCACATCGAAGAGGCTGGCATTCACTCCGGCGACAGCGCCTGTGTCATCACGCCCTTCAGCCTCAGCAAGGAGATGCAGGACCGCATCCGCGATGCCGCGAAGAAGCTGGCCAAGGCCCTCGGCGTGCGCGGCTTGATGAACATGCAGCTCGCCGTGAAGGGCGATGATTTGTATGTCATCGAAGTCAATCCGCGTGCCTCCCGCACTGCGCCCTTCGTCAGCAAGGCCATCGGCGTGCCGCTGCCGAAGCTCGCCGCCAAGATCATGGCGGGCATGACCTTGAAGGAACTGGGCTTCACCGAGGAAGTGATTCCAAAGCATCACAGTGTGAAGGAAGCGGTCTTCCCCTTCAGCAAGTTCGCCGGCGTGGACATCATCCTCGGCCCGGAAATGAAGAGCACTGGCGAAGTCATGGGCATCGACTACGACCTCGGCATGGCCTTCGCCAAGAGCCAGATGGCCGCCGGCGGCACCCTGCCCACGAAGGGCAATGTGTTCATCAGCGTCAAGGAAACCGACCGCCCCAACGTCGTGAAAATTGCCAAGGGCTACGCCGACCTCGGCTTCACCCTTTACGCCACCAGCGGCACTGGCGGCGTCATCAAGGAAGCCGGCATTGCGGTGAACATTCTCCCCAAACTCGCCAGCGGCCAGCGCCCGAACGTCATCGACCTGATGAAGAACAAGGACATGGCCCTCGTCATCAACACCCCCAGCGGCAAGAATCCGCGTGAAGATGAGATCAAGATTCGCACGGCCTCGATGCAGAACCGCATTCCGATAATGACCACGCTGCGCGGTGCTGATGCCGCACTGCGGGCGATCAAGTCATTGCAGGGAACCGAGGTGCAGGTGCGGGCGTTGCAGGAGTATCATCAGTAATCCTGCCGGATCTCATTTGAGTGCTCTCCAAAGCGCGGACGAAAGTCCGCGCTTTTTTCGTTGCTGGTCGGCACTGCCGTTTGGCAGTTTGGAAACTGCGATGAACGATGATCCTCTGGCCCCAAGGAAGGAACTGAGGTGACACTATTGTCACTTTGAAGTAAAAAGCGCCACAAAATGATAAAGAAAAAGCTCGATCATTGGATTGACACGGCATGGCTAAATTTCTTATAAACAGCAATCGCGCTTTCAAATAATCACAACGCTGTCCAAGGTCGTCTTAACGGAGGGCCATGGACGGCTGACATCCAATTTCAGCAGGGTCCCATTCATTGGCAATGGAGGCAGCTGCTTTTGATATCGTTGATGGGGCTGTTGTCTTATTTCCCCATGGTCCAGGCCTATGCCTGGGCCATCGATGACTATCCTTTGTCACAGATGGCAAGGGTGGGATGCGTGGAATATTTGGGCAATGCCTTTCAAGACAGAGGTTTCTGGCGCCTTCTCCAGCATGGACTGGTCGGGTGGATCCTGAATCGGGGGCCATGGCTGCCGGGGATTCTCGCCATCGGCTTGCACCTATTGACCTGCCAGTTTTTCTACCTAGTTTTACGCCGTCTTTGCGGGAATCGGGATGGCGTGCTGGTGCTGGCCATTATCGTCGCTTGTTCGCCTTTCGGTTTCCAGGCGATCATCTGGATGTCTGCCTTGCCCTATGTTCTGAGTTCACTGATTTTGTGGGTGTCCATCTGGATGTTTTTGAGAATCAATGCCTTCCCAAGCTGGGCTTGGCTGGCGTGGGGGCTGATTTTTGCAGCTTCGCTGCTGATTCACGAGCACTTGCTCTTTGCCCTAGCTTTTGTGGCAGGCGCTGCGTGGCTGATGACTCCACAGCGAGACCCGTGGCGGACTTGGTTGAAACCATCCATTCGCTGGGTTCCTCCGCTGATAGCATGCCTGTATCTTGCTCTTTACGTTCTGTTCAAGCCGCAGGACCATCCGCTGTATATGGAGCCTCATTTTCATTGGCCGGGTCTGCTTAGCCCTCTTGGCAATCTCTGGCGGTGGCTGGACATCTGGGCTGCTCTCTCCAATGCCGCTCTATGGCAGCTGGCTGCCAGTGAATGGCCTTTGGGATGGTTCGGGTTGAGCCTGTGCATCTTGGGTGGAGTTGCCGCCTTGTGGATGACGCCTGCGGCTCCCAAGGAGACCAACGTGATCGACAAGGGGCATGACAAGAGGGTGATGATGGCCATGTTGCTCCTGTTTATGCTAGCCAGTTTGATCTATGTGCCTGCGGGCGGATTTTCTCTGGATTCACGAAAGCGGTACCCTTTGTTTCTGTTTTTGCTTGGTGGCGGTGGGATGGCCTTCTTGATCTGGAGGAGGGGAGCCCTTCTTCGTTGGTCGTATTGGCAGAAAAGGGCTGCCATGAGCTTGCTGGTAGCTGCTCTGATGCTGGCGTGCTGGCTGCATACCGGCTTGTGGAGAGCAGAGGCCCGGGCGACGCGTCTGTTGTCGGATTTTCTGGCCGCGAATCCAAGTTATCACCAAGTCTATGCCAGCAAACTGGTGGACCCCGCAAAGATTTCTCCTGTGACTTTGCGTCTGCATGGCCAGCCTTGGATCCTGACCATGTATGTCAGCCAGCCCTTTGCCATAGACCATCCCGGTCAGGTACAACCTGTCATCAAAGACGCTCCCGGCCCAGGCATTGCTTCATTAAGCTACGACTACAGGAGCCGGGAGTGGAAAGTCTTGCCTTCTTCCGTTGTTCCGTGAGGCGGGTTCGACTTGTTGCAGCTCCTGTTCCTGAAAAATTTCGGGGCAGCTCAGCTTAACAATGGATAGATGACGGAATGAACCTGCATTATGAAACGGACATGAATGACCACCCTCTGCCCGCCCTTCGCAATCAGCTTCTCAGTCTGCACAAGCTGCTCATGAACGCCGAACGCGCGGCGTATGAGAAGGAAGGGAATGTCATCGAGTCACCGATGCAGTTTTTGCAACTGCTCATGGAGCATGAGCGCTTTGCGTGGCTGAGGCAGCTCTCGCAGTTGGTGGTGATGATGGACGAGGCGATGGAAGAAAAGCCGCCGATCACGAAGGAGCGGAAGGATGCGCTGGTGGGTGAGGCGCGGCATTTGCTCATGGGCTCGGAGGAGCCGGGAAGTTTTGCGGTGCGCTATGTGAAGGCCCGCGAGCATGCTCCCGCAGTCGCCGCCGCTCATGCGGAGATCTGCAAGAGTTTTGAATAGCGTGACTTCGTGGGGGCGGTGGCTGAGTGGAGCGCGGACACTTTGTCCGCCTTCCTTTTATCTTCGCGGCTTTGCCGCCATTGGATGAGGCGGGCAGGAGTGCCCGCGCTCCACTCGACCTGGCATTGCAAGAGTACGAGAGCTTCTTTCGATATGCTTGGCGCATGAAGTTTTTCGAATCACGGAAAGACATCGAGAAAACCTTCCACAAGCTGCCGCATTGGAAGCAGGGGGAGGTGCCGGTTTTGTCACCTTTCGACTGGCGGATTCGCTTCCGCAGGAGGTTTTGGAGAGATGGTTTTCAGAGCACGAGGCTTTCCTGGCCGCGAATCCGCTGCCTTGGGACGAGGTCACCGAGGCGAGTTATCATGGTCGGTTCTCGGATGCTTGGGATGAGCATCTGGATGCGGCCCATGGTTGCTGCGCCTTGCGTGATGCACGGCTGGCCAAAATCATCGCTGACCGCCTGCATCATTTTGATGGCCAGCGCTACCATCTTGGGAGCTATGTGATCATGCCGAATCATGTGCATGTGCTGTTTACCTTGCACGATCAGGAGTCTCTGCCGGACACCCTAAAATGATGGAAGGGAGTTTCGAGCCGGATGATCCACAAGGAAGGGCTCAGCGACTTGAATCCTTTCTGGCAGCCGGATTACTTTGACCGGCTGATTCGGAGTCCAGAGCACTTTGAGGCGGTAAGAGGGTATATTCGCGACAATCCGGAGAAGGCGGGTGTGCGGTCCGGCTTCATCTTTTGGGAGCGAGAGGAGTACGGTCACTCTTGACAGCATCATTATCCACGCGGCTTTGCCGTCATTTGTAAGGAGGCGGACAAGACTGTCCGCGCTCCCTTCGATGGCAGCACTTCACTCACGCCAGCGCTTCTTTGCAATACTGGACGCACTTGGCCACTTCGGCGACGGCGGTGGAGCCTTCGGGGATTTTGTATTCCAGCTCGATCTCGGCGGGGAAGGTCCACTTTTCCTTTTTCATCAGCTGCAGCACTTCCTTGATCGGGGTCTGGCCCTGGCCCCAGGGGACGTTGCCGCCGTCGGCTGTGCGGTCTTTGAGGTGCAAATTCGTAATACGGTCGTGGTACTTTTCCAGCACTGGAATAGGCGACTTGCCTTTGGTGCCGGCGACGTAGTGGCCGATGTCGACGTTCAACCCGATGTACTGGCCGAGTTCCAAGATGGAGTCGAACTTGTCCATCTCCGGCAGGTTGTTCGTATGGTTGTGAAAACCGACCCAGATCTTGTGCTTGTCCGCAAACGGGGCGACGCGCGCGGCGAGGATGGCGTTGCGCTCGGTGGTCACGCCTGTGCAGCCCAGCGCCTTGGCCACGAGGAAGTTGAACTCGATTTCTTCATCCGACTGGCCGAAACCCATCTTGTGGATGTGGATGTTCACGCCGGCGTCGTTGTACATCTTCCGCATTTCGGCGCACTTGGCGAGCTGCTGCTCGCGCTCGGCGTCGGTGATCTTGCCGCCTTTGAGGCCTGCGTAAAGCTGGGTCGGCCCGCCCATGAGCTCGGTCTCGCTGAGGCCGTCATCGAGCAGCGCCTTGAGCGTCTCCTCGGCGGTCTTCGCCATGTCGCGGTAGCTGTAGGTGATGCAGCCGATGCGCACGCCGTTGAAGACGGAGCTGGGCTTGTCTGCAGCAGAGGCAGGGCGGGGAAGCGTGAAGCCGGTCGCGGCTGCGAATGCGGTGCCAAGAAAGGTGCGGCGGGAAAGCGGGTTTGAGTTCATGGGAAACAAAAGGATCCTGATTGTGGGTTGGTCTTCCAAGGCGTTTTGCCACATTCGTCCGATGATGTCACGTGAAACCACTAGGCACTGATCCCCCACGACGGAAGAACCGATGGTGGGCTGGGAGCCAGCGCGGGCTTTTGATGTCTCTCCAAATGGGTCAGCCCCCGATGGCTCGCCCCTTCTTTGGCGCTGGCGTCAGGGGCGGAGTCGGTGCGTTCTGCACAGCGACGGCCTCGAACTGACTCACCAGGCCTTGAACGACAGTGCCATCGCGAGCTTTGTGACCACCTGGGGCAACCGCCGGACTCTTGGCTTTCATGCCCTCGCTGACAGGCACCTCCGCTTTGGTTGTGGACGGGGATCGTACCGCTGCGGCGGATGAGCGCAGCATTGCTCCCACGGAAGACGAGTTTCGCAAACTAGACTGGGATGAACCAGGATCCCCGCCCAAGCTGGAGGAGGATGACACAGCGACACTGGAAGAGGATGAGGAGTCGGCGACTGACACGCTCGAGGACGAGGATGCGGCGCTGACGGCAACGCTGGGACTGGCGACAGCAGGCGAGTGTGCGCCGGGGGGGCTGACCGACACTGCCGTGCGCTGGCGAGG
This sequence comes from Verrucomicrobiota bacterium, assembly GCA_026397715.1. GTDB lineage: Bacteria > Verrucomicrobiota > Verrucomicrobiia > Verrucomicrobiales > Verrucomicrobiaceae > Prosthecobacter. The sequence goes on along the minus strand of JAPLUN010000472.1, from coordinate 11,756 downwards.
CCCGCTGGCCTGCTGCTGCATCGCCTCGTTGAATGCCTGCGTGTTCATCACGCTGTTGCTCTCTTTTTGCACGTCTGCCATCTGGCCTTGCACGGTCTGGAGACGGCCTTTGAGATCCGCGAGCATGTTATCCTTGCCCCGGTAGGCGGCTTTTAAGCGGTCCTGCAGGCCGGGCTTGTTGGCTTCCAATTTCTCAATTCGCTTCTCAAGCTCCCGTGCCTGGTCCTGCAGCCTGCCCGCCTGTTCGTTGAGCCCTGTCAGGCGTTGATCCACGGCAGCTTTCTGCTTGACCGCAACCTCCGTCATGCGCAGCGCGGCTTTTTGCTTCAAGTCGTCCACATCAACCGACTGGAACTGATCGTCGAGATCCTGGAGGGCCGCATCGGTGTAGAAATGCTCCGCTTCCACCTGCTGTGGCCGCCTGGTTTTTTGGTCCACCACGGTAAGTGTCTCATGGGTGTCTAGCACGGCGGTTCGAAGCGCGTCCATGTTTTGCTTGGGGTATTCCAGCCCCTCGACGCTGCCCACTATCAGGTTGGCGGCAAAGCGTCGCTTGTCCTCCATGGTCAGCTCTGCCACCGCTGTGTTTTTGTCCTCCGGGTTCAACATGCTGGAGTAGCCGTCTGTGTCCTTGGTAAACGCGTCCATCATGGATTTGAAGGGCGTATTCCTGCCGTTCACGATGTCGTCCACCGCCTGCTCGAAACTCTGTTCCGACTCCAAGGCCTTTTGCTGGAAATCCGTGAGCTTTCGAACAACCTTGGCTACATCCTGCTGCCCGAGAGTGGCCAGTGGGTTTCCCGCAGCGTCGTCGCCGACGTAGTTCATCCTGGAAGACAGGTCGATCAACGACGGCTGTCCGGTGTCTGGTGCGAAGGTGAGATTGGTCGGGTTGGATTTGAACGCGGAGCCCCCGCCGTCCACCCCAAGATGGTCGTTTTGCTGCAGCACGACGACGGTGGGCAACGCCTTGCCCAGGGTTCTGCCAAGCTGGTCACTCTTGAGGAGCGCCATCTTGTCGCTCTGTGGCAGCTTGTTAAAAGTTGGCCCAGGAGCAAGCTCCATCTTCAACACAGAAGAGTTGCCATTAGCCACCCCCTGCAGGCTGTCGAGCTGATCGCTGATGCGTTTTTTGTCGGAGGCGTCTCCAGCCGCATGAAGGGTCTCCAGCTTTGTCTTCAAAGCAGCCAGTGGCGACCCAGCGCCCATCGCGGCGCGACCGGAAAACTGCTGCACACGAGGGATGTTGATGGGGCAGTCGCCCTGCGCATTGGCAATGAACGATTCCATCATTTGCGCAGACTTGATCACCTGGGCAGCGGCAGCCTTGCCCTCCACCTTGATTGCGGCACCGCCAGAAGGCTCCAAATCCGAGGTCACGAGAATGGCACCTGTGCCACCCTCCTTGGAAAAGCTCCATGTGGCCTGGTTGTCGGCAACCAAGTTATTCAGGTGTGCAGGTGGGGCACCGGGCGGACCGAGAGGCTGCCGGTTGGCCATGTTGGAGTTTAACTCGAGTGCTCGTTCCTGATTTTTGGCCTCGTTGGGAGGGACTGGCATGGCGAATGGGTGTGGATGTTTGTACCCATGCAATTACCCGGAATGCGGATGTTGTGACAGGATTCCTCTCGTCTGCCACAATGCCAGTCTCGCCGAGTCAAACTGTCAACTTTTTCGGACGCTTCGCCACACGCAGTTTCCCCATGCTGCCACCGCCGCGCGTTTCAGCAGCTTTTGCGCCTGCCCCAAATCCCCCAGCTGCGCCATGGCGATGCCACGCAGGGCCAGGGAAGGCGCGTCCCCACGCAACGCCACGCAGTTCAAGACGCTCAGAGGATTGCTGGAGGCGAGCGCGAAAGCAGCCGTGTGAAGGAGCGGGTCCCTGAGGAAGAATCGCGCCACCGCTGTCACTCACCGCCTCGGTTGCCAAGCGCTAACTTGATCACGCAGGCCGATCACGGACTGTGATTTCTGCTTCCAGACAGATGCAGGCGAGGTGAAGCTGGCGGACTTCTTCCAGGGCGGCTCCCGGGCGGTGTGTTTCCACAGTGGCGGCCACGCGATTGCATGCCGGGCTCATCGTTGCGTGCGGAGGAGTGCTGTCATTGACTTGTGCCAGCCTTCTATGCGGACTCTGTCGAAGAAGGGCTCCAATCTGCGGCGCAGCTGAGCAAGCTTGCTGGCAGTTGCGCCCCAACGGGGGCATTGCTATGGGGAGGCATGACCCTCACGCTTCCCAAGTGGTTCGATCTTCACACGCATTTCCGCCAAGGCCCCGCGATGGGGGCTTATGTGAAAGCGCATCTGGACATGGGCTGTGCAGGGGCGCTGGCGATGCCGAACACGCAGCCGCCGGTATCGCGGATTTCAGGGGCGGCGCAGAGCGACGGGTGGTCGATTGAGAGTTACTCTGCGGAGCTGCGAGCGGCGGGGGCGGATGGGTTTGAGCAGCTGATCGTGCCGCTGTATCTAACGCGGCAGACCACGGCGGCGATGATCCGCGAGGGCGCGGCGTCCGGATTGCTGCGGGCGTGCAAGTATTACCCGCCACATGGGACGACGAACGCGGAGCATGGGATGCCGATGGATGACTTGATCGGGGGCGGGGTGCTGCGGGCGATGGAGGAGCATGGCATTGTGCTGTGCATTCACGGAGAACAGCATGGGCTGAGCGGGCCGGATTACATCGATGCGCAGCAGAATGCGGAGACGTGGTTTTACACGGAGCGGATGCCGCGACTGCTGGCAGCGCATCCGAAGCTGCGGATTGTGTGCGAACACATCACCACACGCACGGCGGCGGAGTTTGTGGCGCGTGCACCGGAGCATGTGGGTGCGACGATCACGCCGCAGCATTTGCTGTACACGCTGGGACACCTGATTCAGGGGCTGAAGTACCACCTGTACTGCCTGCCGATTGTGAAGTTTCAGGATGATCGTGCGGCCTTGCGGCAGGCGGTGACTACAGCTGGGCAGAAGAAGTTCTTTGCGGGCACTGACAGTGCACCGCACACGACGAAGGCGACGGCCTGTGGCTGCGCGGCGGGCTGCTTTACCGGAGGCTGTGCGCCGCAGCTCTATGCGATGGCGTTTGAGGAGGCGGGAGTGGATCTCGGCACGGCGGAGGGACTGGCGCTGCTGGAGCGTTTTCTGTGTGTCAACGGACCGGGGTTTTACGGGTTTCCGGTGTCGGAGAAAAGTTTCCAAATGGAGAAGGCGGCGCAGGCCATGATGCTGCTGGAGACACCTGCGGGGCCTGTGACGCCGCTGCCTGTAGGGATGGGCATGGAGCTGACATGGCGAATGGTGGGGTAATACACTGCCGGCGCTGCAGAGAATGCGCCCAGCTTGTCATATCAACGCGTGTGAGGGATCACTCAGCGGTCTATACTTTATCATGAAACATTCGTTCCTGCTGCTCGCTGCTTCGTTGTCTCTTCTTTCGTGCGATGCTTCGGCGGATGAGGCGCTGGCGGGGAAGATGCGGGCTTTGTTTACGATGGCGGATGTGGATCACAACAGCGCGCTCTCCACTGAGGAGCAGGCGCAGGCAGTTGAGTTTGTGAAGAAGACCTACGGCGAGCAGTGGGCGCGGCAGATTGAGGGGATGCTGAACCGCGCAGCGGCGGACAAAGTGGTGACGTCTGAGAGCTGGCTGAAGCAGGTCGGGGAATCCACGCAGCCGGTGGACAAAAAGACCGAGAAGATCGCGATGCGTGACGGCATCAAGCTGGCGACGGACATCTTTTTGCCGCGTGGGGTGGGGCCCTTTCCTGTCATTCTTTCTCGCACGCCTTACAACCGGGTGAAAGGCAGCGGGAGCGGTGCTGGCTTCACCGCTGCGGGTTATGTTTTTATCATTCAGGACATGCGCGGGCGCTTTGAATCCGAGGGTGAAAACATTCCCTTCATCGGCTGCGGCTGGGGAGAGCATCAGGATGGCGTGGACACGGTGGAGTGGATCAAAAAGCAGCCGTGGTGCAATGGCAACATTGGCACCATCGGCGGGTCGGCGGGCGGCATCACGCAGAACCTTTTGGCAGGTGCGACACCCGGGGCCTTGAAGGCGCAGTACATCAGCGTGGCACCGGCGGATATGTACACCGACGTGAGCTACATCGGCAGCGCGTTTCGCAAGGCTGACGTGGAGAACTGGACCCAGGGGAACAAGTTTGATCCGAGAGCGCTCTCGATCATGCACGATCACCCGAGCTACGATGCCTACTGGCGTGGGAACGACACGAACACGAAGTTTGAAGTGATGAACGTGCCGGCGGTGAACATCGGCGGCTGGTTTGACATGTTTGCGCAGGGGACCATTGATCAATTTGTGGGGCGGCAGCATCGCGGTGCGCCGGGCTCCAAAGGCACGCAAAAGCTCATCATGGGGCCCTGGCATCATGGCATCGGGCAGATGCCAGCGGGTCAGCTCACTTTTCCGAATGCAAAGCCGCCGCAGCAGTACAACTCGGGCCGCTGGTTTGAGCACTACCTGAAAGGCACGGACAATGGCATCGAGAAAGAACCTGCGGTGGCCTACTATGTGATGGGAGACACCAGCACGCCCGGCGCTCCGGGCAACGAATGGCGCTATGCCAATGACTGGCCCATCCCGGCGAAGGAGACGCCTGTGTATTTCACAGCTGACAAAAAGCTGGCCCTGGAAGCACCCGCCTCTGGAGCGGCGCATCACGAGTACACCTTTGATCCCGCCCACCCATGCCCCACCATCGGCGGCAACAACCTCACCATCGAGCGTGGGCCGATGGATCAACGCAAGGTGGAGAGCCGCGAGGACGCCGTGGTCTTCACCAGCGAGGCGCTCGACAAGCCGATGGAAATCACCGGTCATCTGTGGGCGAAAATTTTCGTTTCCTCCAGCGCTGCGGACACCGACCTCTCCGTGCGCATTTGCGATGTGTATCCCGACGGCCGCAGCATGCTCATGGCGGAGGGCATTCAGCGGCTGCGCTACCGCAAATCCCGCGATCTGCCCGAGCCTCTGAAGCCCGGGCAGATCGAGGAAGTCACCGTGGATTGCTGGTCCACCAGCCTCATCATCAACACCGGCCACCGCGTCCGTGTGATGATCACGTCCAGCAACTTCCCCCGCTTTGATGTGAACCCCGGTACTGGAAAGCCCTGGAGCGATGACGGGGAGAAGGTGAAGCAGACGAACCGCATTTATTGCGACGCCGAGCATCCGTCACGGTTGCTTGTGCCGGTGGTCGGGCAGGGGGAGTGATTTAAAGACCGATCACAACCCCAGATCACCCTCAGCCATGATGGTATGTTTGGGGGCCTCACGGAGCGGTTCGGGGAAAAGGAAGAAGTGGCAGACGTGCTGGTTGCGGGAGAGGACGGCGGGGGGCGGATCCCAGGTGAGATCGGCTGGGAAGGCGGCGGCGGTGACGATGAGGGCACCGCCGGGAAGCAGGCCCGGTTCTTTGACGAGGAGGCCTATCAGGGAGTACAGCTCTGACCTGTCTTCTTGGGTGGTGAAAGCTTCCAGCACATCCCAGCTGCGCAGGCCACGCACGAGCCGGGGGGTGACGAGGAGGTAGGAGCTGAGCACGCCTGCGGCATCGACGAGGCCGAGGAAGTGATGCTTGCGCGTGGTGGCACTGCAAAACCAGCGCAGGTACTCGGGGGTGATCCATTTCTCAATGCGATCCGTGCGCTGATAAGGGCGTGCGATGGCGGTGACTTGGGTGAGATCAGTTACCACGCGCTTGTTCGAAGGCAGGGAGGGCCACCAAGAATGTCCATATACACGTGAAGCGATTCCGGCGGGAAAGAAGCGACGTGTCACAGTCTGCTCCGCGCGTGCGCCCATCTTGAACAGAGCCTCCTGAACACGGGGGCTGGGGGTGGTGTGGGTGATCATGGTTTGCTCCGCCACCTCGCGCTGCTGCAGGAATACGAGTGCCGCTGCTTTGGGGAACTGCTCGTCTACGCAGAAGGTGGTGGCGTACACGGTCTGACAGATCCGTTCCTGCCAAGCATGCTGGGCGGGGATGGATCCGCCGTAGGCCACCAAGCGCCCTTCCGAATGCACCCAGCGCCCGCGTTCTGGGTTGATTGAGGCGGCGGGGTTTTCGTCCCACCAGTGGCGCATCCGCTGCTCCCAGCCGTGGTCGTATTGTGGTGGTAGCTGCCGGTTCAGAAACTCAACCAACTCCGACCTTGCCGCAGGGGTGTCGGGGTAGGGGGTGATGTCGAGTTTGGGCATGGGTTTCGCTGGGAATGGCTAAGATCCACCAGCAGGTCCGTCATTCAAGTGGCTTGACTCAATATGGTCTTTATCATGCGTGTCATGTTATGCGCTACAGGAATTCCGCGACTGAAACCAGCGGGGGCAAAATGGTCTTGTTACAGGCGCGGGGCGGCTGGCAGAAACTCCTGATAATGAACGCGCCGCTATTCGTGGGGTGGTTCGTTCGTTGATCAGTCCACATACACAAATTCGTTCGAGTTCAGCAGGGCAAGACAGTAGTCTGCCAGTGCCTCGCGGAAATCAGGAGTGAGGGCGGTTTGTTTTTGCAGGAATTTTTGACCGAGCTCGATCTCCTGTGGAGTGGGCTGGCGGGAGAAGCAGCGTATTGTGGCAGCGGTGATGAGGGCGGTGGCATCGGAGCCGTGCTGCTCGTTCAACTGCGCGGCGATCTTTGCAGCGATGCTGTGGGCGAAGTCGGAATTGAGCAGCATGAGGGCCTGCGGGGCAGTGGTGGAGGCATTGCGTCGGGCGCAGGAGATCTGGGCATCCGGGCGGTCAAAGAGCTCGAAGAGCGGGTGGCGGAGATTGCGCCGGGCGAAGGTGTAGATGCTGCGGCGGGTGTGCTCTGTCACGTCCTTGGTGGCTTCGGCCTGGCTCTTGAGCAGGGTGCTGCTGATCTCCTTGGGCAGGGGCAGTTTCACGCCGGGGCCGCCGGGTTTGAGATTGAGCTGGCCGCTGACGCTGAGCATGGCATCGCGCAGCATTTCGCCGGTGAGGCGAGTGGGAGTGGTGGTCTTCTGCTGATAGGTCTGCGACATCACGATGACCTTGTGCAGGCGCTTTAGGCTCCAGTTTTGGCGCGGCAGTTCGGCGGCCAGCCAGTCGAGCAGAGCGGGATTCGTGGGGGCTTCGCCCTGATGACCGAGATCGCCTGGAATGGCGGCCAGCGGTTTGCCAAAATGCTGCTGCCAGAGGCGGTTCGCCATGGTGCGGAGGAAGAGGGGATTGTCTTTGCTGGCGAGCCATTGTGCTAGCGCTGCGCGGTCAGCCTTGGGTGGAGTAGCGCCGAAGACGCGGGGAATGGCGGGCTGAATCTCGGGGCCGGGGCGTTTGAAGTCGCCACGCACGAAAACGGTGCTGGCGGGTATGCCTTCGTTGAAGATGCGGACGGCGGGGCCGAGGGGCTTGCTGTTTTTGGTCAGCACGGTGTTGTCGAAGAAGGCGCGCAGACGGTAGAAGTCGGCCTGGCTGATGGGATCGTAGGGATGATCGTGACACTGTGCGCAGCCGACGGTGAGGCCCAAGCCCACGGCGCCGACGGTGGTGGCGATGTCATTGAGCAGGACGTGGCGGCGCTCGTTTTGATTGTTGAGGTCCGGCATGTCCGGGCAGGAGAAGAGGAAGCCGGTGGCGGTTTCGTCTCCCATCAAATCTCCCGCTATCTGATGCTGCACGAAGGCATCGAAAGGCATGTCGCGGTTGAGGGCGTCGATAACCCAGTCGCGGTACTGCCAGGCGCGGTTGCGCTCGGCGTCGTACTCAAAGCCATCGGTGTCCGCGTAGCGCGCGAGGTCGAGCCACCACTGGGCCCAGTGCTCACCGTAGCGGGGAGAGGCGAGCAGTTTGTCCACGAGCGATTCCAATGCGGGATTCGGATTGCGGATTGCGGCATCCCTAAAGGCGGTGACTTCTACGGGGGTGGGTGGCAGGCCGGTGAGATCGAAGGTGATGCGGCGGATGAGCGTGGCGGGATCTGCGGGCGGCAACGAATGCTCGGTGAGATCATCGATGCCTTTGTTGCCGGGCGTGGATTGCAGCGGCTTGAAGGCCCAGTGCTCCTTGTCCTCCGGCTTGATGGGACGCTCCTCCTTCACGGGATCGGAGGAGGCGCGGATGGCTGCAGCGCAGGCTCCGTGAATTCCAAGCATCAGACAGAAGAACATGCAAAGAACCACACCAGCACGCACCAGCGAAGCCCTTGTCATTCTGCTTTTGTCATTCGTCATTTAAGCGAGGATTCCCTTCACGACACCGCTGCCTTCCACGCCGGTGAGGCGCTGATCGAGACCGTTGAGGCGGAAGGTGAGGCGCTCATGATCAATGCCGAGAAGGTGCAGGATGGAGGCGTGGAGATCGTGGATGTGGACTTTGTCCTGAGCGGCACGCAGGCCGAATTCATCCGTGGCACCGTGGATATGGCCGTGCTTCACACCGGCGCCCATTAGCACGGTGGTGAAGCCCCAGGGGTTGTGATCGCGACCCACGCCCTTTTCGCTCATGGGCATGCGGCCGAATTCACAGCCCCAGATGACGAGGGTGTCCTCCAGCAGGCCGCGCTGTTTGAGATCACGCAGCAGACCGGCCACGGGCTTGTCAGTGCGGGCGCAGTAGTCGGTGTGGTTCTTGAGCACGTTCTCGTGCGCATCCCAGCCATTCGTATCGCCGGAGTAGAGCTGCACAAAGCGCACGCCGCGCTCGATCATGCGGCGTGCCAGCAGGCAGCGGGTGCCGAATTCTTTCGTGGTGGCATCATCGATGCCGTAGAGTTTTTTCGTGGCTTCGGTCTCGCGTGAGATGTCCACCGCCTCCGGCGCGGCGCTCTGCATGCGGAAGGCCAGTTCGTAGCTGCGGATGCGGGCGTCGAGTTCGCTGTCGGCGGCGTGCTGCGCGAGATGCTGCGCATTCATCTGCTGGATGAGATCCAGTGTGGCGCGCTGGCGTGCGCTGCTGTGCGGCCCTTTCAGGTCCAGGATGGGATTGCCGCCCGCGCGCATGGTGGTGCCCTGATAGGTGGCTGGCAGGTAGCCACTGCCCCAGGCAGGTGGTCCGCCCTTCAAGCCACCGCCAGGATCTGGCATGACGACGAAGGCCGGCATGTCGGCATTTTCAGAACCGAGTCCATAGGAGATCCAGCTGCCCATGCTGGGCTTGCCCATCTGGATGGAGCCGGTGTTCATCTGATAGACCGACTGCGGATGATTGACGCTGTCACCATGGCAGCTGCGGATGACGCACATCTCGTCAGCCAGCTCCGCCATGCGCGGGAGGAAGTCGCTGACCTCGATGCCACTCTGGCCGTACTTGCGGAAGGGTTTCACCGGCGCGAGCAGCGGATTTTGCGCCACCTTGCGCCGTGTCTCCACCGCACCGTAGCTGTCTGGAAGCGGCTTGCCTGCATGGCGGATGAGCTCGGGCTTGGGATCAAAGAGATCCACATGACTGGGGCCACCGTGCATGAAGAGCCAAATCACGCGCTTGGCCTTCGCGGGGAAGTGCGGGCGCGAATCTGCCATCAGATCCGAAAGCGCCACACTGGACAAGCCCATGGCCGTGCTGCCGAGGAAGCGGCGGCGGGACAGGGGAGTGAGGGCGCTGGGCATGGCGTGAAGACGGTGGCAGTGAGCCCGTTCTAGCGGGTTGCTTAGAAAACGTCAAGACTGTGAGGCTCCCGTGTTTCGTCACGGAAACCTACAGCATCTTCTGCATCCACAGCACATCCAGCCAGCGGCCATGCTTGTGGCCTACTTCCTTGAGATGGGAGACTTTGACGAAACCGAATTTGGCATGCAGGGCGATGCTGCCCGCCTGGTCTGCATCGATGCCGCCGAGGACGGTGTGATGACCGATTTTCTTGGCGAGCTCAATGAGCTCTCCTAGCAGCAGGGAGCCGAGGCCTTTTCCCTGATGCTCATGGTGCAGATAGACGGAGTCCTCAACGCTATGGCAGTAGGCCTGGCGTGGATGAAAGCGGCTGAGAGAACCCCAGCCGATGACGATTCCATCTTCCTCGGCCACGATCACAGGATGCTCCGGGCCGTGCGTGTCAAACCAGTCCTGCCGTTCCTGGGCGGTGCTCGGCACGGTTTGATAGGTGCAGGTGCTGTGCTCCACGTAGTGGTTGTAAATGGCGTTGATGGCCGGGAGGTCGGCAAGCGTGGCGGGGCGGAGAGTGGCGGACATGAGGCTGAAGGTGTGGGACGAATGAAAGCGTCCAAATGACGAATGTCGAAATCAGAATGACAAAGTGTGACCGGTGCGGGTCTGCGGGGCCCGTTTTCAAATCTTGACTCGGTGGCGGGGAATCTCCATTCTCGCGACCCTCAGTCAGAATTTACCAATCACTTAACGAACACAATTATTATGGCAATCAAAGTCTGAGTCATCGGAGCAGGCGGCATGTTTCAGTATCTCGCGGCGGGTTTCCGCCAGGCAGGCGCGGAAATCGTGGCCGTGGCCGACGCGGCCCCCGGTGCAGCAGCCAGGGCGGCGGAGAAGTATGGCATTGCTACATCGTATGAGTCCGTGGAAGCCATGCTGAAGGGCAGCCCGGAGATCCAGGCGGTGAGCGTTATCGTCCCGAATAAATTTCACAAGCCCCTCACGATCCAGTGCCTCAAAGCGGGCAAGCACGTCTTCTCCGAGAAGCCGCCGGCGCTGAACGCGAAAGAGGTGAAGGAAATCATCGCTGCCGCCGAAAAGGCCGGCAAGAAGGTGCTCTTCAACTTCAACAACCGCGCGCGTCCTGAGTCCCAGGCGATGATGAAGTACATCAAGGACGGTGTGGTGGGCAAGATCAACTCCGCGCAGGCCAAGTGGATCCGCCGCACTGGCATCCCAGGCTTTGGCGGCTGGTTCACCACGAAGGACCTCTCCGGTGGCGGACCGCTCATCGACCTGCTGCACATGGTGGATCTGGCCATGTACTTCATGGGCTATCCTGAGCCTGCACACGTGCTGGGCCAGACCTTCTCCGACTTCATCCAGGACAAGCAGTTCAAAGGCCCCTGGGGCATCCCCGACCGCGTGGGCGGCACCACCGATGTGGAAAACGCAGCACACGGTTTCGTGACCTTCAAGACCGGTCAGGTTCTCAGCCTCCAGGTCTCCTGGGCGGAAATGATCAAGCGCGAGGAAGTCTCCGTGGTTTTCCAAGGCACCAAGGCTGGTGGCAAGGTGGAGCGTCTCTTCGGCATCGACGGTCTGGACAACACCGCCATCGACACCTGCGAGCTCTACGTGCAGGAAAACGGCAACAGCGTGAACCGCAGCATCACCACCACAGCGTGTGAGGACATGGGCCGTATCGGCTCCGCCGCGAACTTCATCGAAGCCATCGAAGGCAAGGCCCCAGCCCTGAACACCCCCGAGCAGGCCCTGCGCCTGATGCAGGTGATCGATGCGATCTACGCCTCCGCCAAGACTGGCAAGCCGGTGGCGATCTGAGAGATGGAGTGATTTGTCGAAGCGGGGAGACCGAGCGCAGACTTGTTCTCCCCGTTTTTTTTTGAGATGATCTGCGTCATGAACAAGCTGACGTCTCTTCTGCCACAGCATCGGAAGGCTGCGGGCTTTGCCCCGTCGGGATTCATTGAGATGCTGCTCCTGGCTTGCATCGTGGCGGCTGTCTTGAATTTTGCCTTGGGAAACTGGATCTTCGCGACGGCAATGCTGGCACCGTTGGTCGGGCTTTATTTCTGGGTACAGTACACAGTCCGACGTGACCGCTGCAGGATAGGCGATCAGATCCGAGTGAGCCTGG
>JAPLUN010000407.1 GCA_026397715.1 Verrucomicrobiota bacterium | reverse complement strand
CAGTGCACTGGCAAAAAGAAGTCCGAGCCGCGAATTTCCTGCATCGTCATGAACACCACCGGCCCGTCCTTTGACGGCATCAGGCAGGGCCGCGGATGAAACCACGACGGCCCGCTGCCATCACGCCCATGCTTGAGCGTGATTTTATCAATGGAGGCGATCAGCGGGGAGGCTGACTGACCTGAGGCCAGATTTGCGGCCAGCATGCCCGCCGCGCTCTGTTGCAGGAAACGACGGCGGTTCATGAAAGTCGGAATGGCGGTTTACTTCGCCTTCGGCGCTGGCTTCGGCTTCTCTGGCAGGCCCTGGCCGGGCTTGAGGTCGAGATTGGCTGTCATGTCCTCTTCCGTCACGGTCGAGGCCACGCCATCCGCAGGGATTTTGGCCTTCGCCGTCCAAAGGATCGCATTCAGCACCAGCTTGCGCTGTTCGTTGTTCGCCCAGCCCTTGTGGTAATGACCGCCGGTGAAGCCAAAGCCACGGCCACCGTCCGCACGCTCACAGGCCCAGGCGACATGCTGCTTCTCCTGCTTCTTCACGGACTCACGCACGGCCGGGTTGCCGCTGTGCGCACCATCCGGGCGGCTCATCGTCGATTCAGGAGCCACATCGCTCAGGATTGGGGTCACGCCTTGCATATTCGGGCGGAAGCGCATGAAGAAATACCATTCGTCGTTTGTGCCGAAGGGTTTCACGCCTTCACTGATCGGGTGCGCAGGCAGTTCCTTGAAGTTGGCATCCCAGTGAGGATTCACGCTCCAGTTGATCTCAAAGCAGCCGCCCATCCAGTCGATGAACTCCTTGCCGCCCTTTTCAATCGTCGGCTCCACCGCGTAATGCAGCGTCAGAAAGCCGCAGCCGCGCTTCATCTCCTTGTCGAGCTGGGCCAGGTGGTCTCCTTGCAGAGCCGGATGTCCGCCGCCGCCGTCCGAGTAAATGACGACCGTGTCCGCCTTGGAGAGCTCTTCCTGGGAGGGCCACTCGCCATTCAGGTGAAATTTGATGTCCACCTGGTCTGCCGCACCCTGCTCCAGGCACTTTTTCAGCAGCTGGATGCCTGCATTGTGCTCATGCTGTCCCGGACCATGGGAGGGCTTGCCCGCGATCATGACGATGGATTTTTTGTCCGCTGAAAACGCGGAGCTGAGGAGTGAAAAGGCAAAGAGGGCGGTTAGCAGATGCTTCATAGATTGGGGTCGGAACGTGGCAAGCAAACGTCCCAAGTGCACGCGTCATTTCAGCGAGAAGGAACCATCTGCGGCGACCTACCCCGCTTCTGGCACGCCTTCCGCTACTCTTTCACCTCCGCCCGACCGCATGCCCATCCCCAAGAACCGCCCACAGACCAATGTTTTCTATGCCTTTGCCTTCGTGGGCGTGGTCATGGCGGTCTTCACCGTGGGCTACCGTGTGGCGGGGTGGTCGTGGAGTGATGCCTTCTACATGGTCGTCATCACCGCCTTTAGCGTCGGCTACGGCGAAGTGGTGCCCATCACCGATCCCTGGCTGCGGGCGTGGACGGTGACGCTGATTCTCTTTGGCTGCACCGGCATCATTTTTGTGACCGGTACACTGGTGCAGTGGCTGACGGAGGCACAGATTCAACGAGCTTTGGGAGGCAAACGCATGGAAAACGAAATCGAAAAACTGAGCAACCACGCCATCATCTGCGGCTACGGCCGCATCGGCCGCATGATCGCCTCACAGCTGCAGGCAGGCGGCCTTCCCTTTGTCATTGTCGATCAGGCAACTGACCGCGTGGCAGAGGTGCGGGATGCAGGCTTCCTCACGCTGCAGGGAGAGGCCACCGACGAAGCCGTCCTGAAGCACGCCGGCATCAGCCGCGCCCGCGTGCTGGCCACCGTGCTGCCCAATGACGCCGCCAATGTCTTCATCACCCTCAGCGCGCGCAACATGAACCCCTCGATTCAGATCATCGCGCGCGGCGAAGTTCCCTCCACAGAGCGCAAGCTGCTGCAGGCCGGGGCCAACCGTGTCGTGCTGCCCGCGCACATCGGCGCAGACCGCATCGCCCACCTGATCCTGCACCCGAACACGCGCGACCTGATAGGCGGCAAGACAAAGGCCAGCATCGACTTTGACCACCACCTCACTGAACTCGGCCTCGACATGGAAGAGATCGAGATCCGCGCGGACTCACCCTGGGTCCACAAGCGCATCTCGGAAGTCGAAACCGGCACCGCCGGGCGCATGCTCCCGGTGGCAATCCTGCGCAAGGAAGGTGCCACGGATTTGAACCCCAGCCCTTCCGCGATGCTCATGCCAGGAGATGCACTGGTGGTGTTGAAACGCGTACTGCGGCGGTCGATGAGCTAGAAGACTGCATTTTCCAGTCAAGCTGGCTCGCTGCCTGCGTCTGCACTGCGGACCATGCCCAAGCAACCCGACCGCATTTTCAAAGTAGCCATCATCGGCGGAGGGTTTGCAGGAGTCTACTGCGCACGCGAACTGCTGCGGCTCACTGAAGATGTGGCCAACATGACCGTGGGCATCATTGCCAGCGAGAATCACATGGTCTTCCAGCCGATGCTCCCTGAAGTCGCAGGGGGCTCTCTGTCGCCTCAGCATGTGGTCAATCCCATCCGCATGATCTGCCGTGGCGCGGAGGTGCTGAAAGGCGAGGTCACGCACATCGATCTGGAAAGCCGCATCATCACACTGAATGGCGGCATGTTCACCCCTCAGGTCACAGTTGGGTTTGAGCATATCATGCTGGCACCCGGTGCCGGAGTGGACCTCAGCCGCATTCCAGGCATGGGCGAGCACGCCTACCTTATGCGTACTGTCGGCGATGCGATGAAGCTGCGCGCCGCCATCATCAGCCGCTTGGAGGAGGCCAATCTCATCACCAATCCCAAGCTGCGCAAAGAACTGCTCTCCTTCGTCATCGTCGGTGGCGGTTACTCCGGGGTGGAAACCGCCGGGCAGATCCAGGATTTGATCCAAGGCGCACGCCGCTTTTACGAAAACATCGAGCCCGATGAACCTAGCGTCACGCTGATCCACAGCGGCGACCGCCTGCTGGGTATGCTGAGCGACAGCCTCGGCACCTACACTGGAAAATGTCTCACCGAGATGGGCGTGAAGATCATCTTCAAAAGCCGCGTGCGTGCTGTCACCGCACGCACCGTGCAGCTGGGGGATGGGGTCTCTCTTTCCGCCACTCTCGTTGTCTGCACGGTGGGCAATGCGCCGCATCCGCAGATCACGGCACTCGGAGCCAATGGTGGGCTCCCTGTGGAGCGTGGCAAAGTCGTCGTCGAATCCAGCGGACAGGTCAAAGGACTCAGCAATGTGTGGTCGGCGGGTGATTGCGCCGTGTTCCCCAAAGCCGATGGTGGCAACTGCCCTGAGACTGCCCAGTTCGCCATGCGCCAGGGGGCGCTCGTGGCCAAAAACATCGCCGCCAGTTTGGCCGGACGTCCCTTGAAACCGTTTCGCTTCACCGGCCTCGGCGAACTCGCCACCATCGGCCATCGCAAGGCGGTCGCGCAGGTGTTTGGCATGCGCTTCTCCGGCATCATTGCTTGGTTCATGTGGCGCAGCATCTACCTCATGAAACTCCCGGGGTTTGACCGCAAGCTGCGCGTCATGGCGGAGTGGACTTTCGAATTGTTCTTCCCGCGTGACATCAACCTGCTCACGCCCAGTTTCTCCTCTCCTCTTGGCGAGATGCATCTCGAACCCGGCGACTCCCTCTTCCATGCCGGTGAACCTGCGCAATCCCTCTACGCCGTCAAAAAAGGCAACGTCAACATCACCGATGCCCAAGGCCAGCTCGTCAAATCCGCCGGACCCGGCGAGCACTTTGGCGAACGCGCTTTGCTGAGTGATGGCATCTGGCGTTTCGATGCCACCGCCACCGAATCCAGCGAACTCGTCGCCATTGATGGGCAGACCTTCAAGACCCTCGCCAAAAGCATCGGCTCACTGGATGCCCTCTTCCGTGGCACCGCTCAGCAGTACCATCTGCCCGAGGAAATCCAGAACACGGTGGACATGATTCCCGAAGCCACCCGCAAAGCTTGCGCCGCAGACGTGATGACGCGCAACATCGCATCTCTCGATGCCGGTGTGACGGTGCAGGATGCCGTGGCCGAGTTTCAGGCCCATCCGCACAGCACCTATCCCGTCACCGCAGACGGCTGCGTCATCGGCCTGCTGCGCCGCTCCGTTGCCTATGAATGGCTTAAAAATCACGGCCTCACCTGCGTGGACAAGCTGCAAGCGCTGCCATTGACCAAACCCTTCTGCATCACCGCAGACACCCCCGTGCCTGTACTCGTCGGCACCCTGATGCGCAGCGGCGTCAGCAAGGCGGTCGTCGTCGATGAGGAAAAACGCCTCCTCGGCATGATCACATTGTTTGATCTGCTCAAGGGCGCTCAGAACGTGTGACCGCACCTCGCCACGCCAGAATGCCACACAGTCCGAAGCCAACCGCATTCAGCGTCCCATGGATTGCCCACATCTGCGGCATCGTCAGCGCGTAATCTGGAATCAAATAGCGTAATCCAAAGCCAAGCGCCAGAAGCATCGCGGCACACAGCGATGCACCTGAGATGATGAAGCCAAAGTTCGTCCATATGGAGCCTTGCTTCTCAAAACCTCGCCACACCTGAGACAGCGCCACTCCGAGCGCACCGAACACCAAAATCAGGACTCCAAATGGCTCTACAAACCGAAACATGCCAAAGTGAGTGGAGGCGATGCCCACGGCCACCAGCGGCACACCGAGCAAAATCGCCACACATGAAAAGCGCGTCCAGCAGCCCGGACTCGTCTTGGCATTCAAGCCCGCCATCAGTGGCAGCGTAAATCCCGCATGATGGAAATGCGCCGCCGTGAGCAGCACGATCAAGGGATCAAAGCCCCACGGTGCCCAGTTGGCACGATAAGCGACCAGCCAGGCAGCGCCGATGGCGGGAAAGACTCGTGCAGATTCCAAACACAGGCGAGCAGGTTCCGAAATGCCGTGGCGGAGCCAACCCGTCACGACAGGAAATGCAGCACGCACCCGAACACAAAGCCAGGGCACTGACAGCAGAAAACCCAAAGGCACGATTCTGCTTATCGAGGAGTCATCGGCAATGAGCACTCTTGGATCCACGGGTCTCGCCAGCAAAGAGAGCCCCAGTAGATAGGCAGAGATCGCCTCCATCCACGGTGTTTTTGATCCACCCACTTCACCACCAAGGGGCATCAACACCAAAACGGAGAGCATGAGCAATGCGTGAACCCAAATGTCCGGCTCGTTCACATGAATCATCCAAATCGGCCCATCAGAATCAACCATCCCAACGCCACAGCACTCTGCCGGACTGGCCCACACGACAGCATAATGCAGAGCCACAATCGAGGCCCATGCGATCAGCCGAATCCAGACGTTCATGCGACAGCCTCCCTCATCCTCGCTTGTGAATCCCGCACAAACCGGCACTGCCACCACCGCGCCAGCGGAAAGCCGAGCCATGCCATCCAATGCCGCGGATGTGAGAACGCTCGAATCACATACCACACGCTGCCATCCGGCCGCTGCTCAATGCTGAACTGTTCCTCGCCGCACTCGGCGTGTTCCGGCAGGGTGCCATAGACGAAGCCGTGGCTGCGCTCTGAATCACAACGCCGCAGAATTCTGCACGGATTGACCCACCAAAGTCCGCAGATGCGCGTCACCATCGCCACGATTTGCCCCACCTCCTGGCCTTTGGCTTCCAGACGGCTGACCTCCGCCCACTTTGGAAACATGCCCCACGCATCCAGCGCCTCGCACGCGGTCCGATAGGCCGCATCTCCACGGCCAAGTCTCACCGCATGCTCATCGGCGATAAATCCGTCCGCCAGCGGCGGCGTGTAGCTCAAAGGCTCATTTCGCCATGACTCCAGCAGTCCTCGCAGTCGTTCGGGCGCTGTTGGTTTCAAGCTGAGCATCGTGACGGCACGCTGCCATGGCCTGTGGGCCGGTAGAAACGAAAAAGCATAAAAAGTGCTCCGGCAGTTTTCACAGCTTTCGAATCTTTTGCATCTTTCCCTACTTTCGGCCATCCATCCGCATGCCCCCACCCATTCGCGCCGTGATCTTCGACTTCGACGGCCTCATCGTTGACACTGAAAGCACTGGTTACCACACCTGGAGAGAAATCTTCGACCAGCATGGCCATGATCTGCCCGTGGAGCGCTACGCTCAGGCCGTGGGCACTGACTTCATCACCGGCATCTACGATCCCAAGCGTGACCTCGAACAGCTCACGGGTCGCGACTTCGACTGGGTAACTCTCGAAATCGAACGCAAGACCCGCGAGAACGAACTGCGCAAACATCTGCATCTGCTGCCCGGCGTGGCGGACCGTCTTCAAGAAGCCGCCTCACTCGGTCTGCGCATCGCCATCGCCAGCAGCAGCCCGCGAGTGTGGATCGACTCCTGGATGGACCAGCTCGGTCTGCACGATCATTTCCATCACATCTCCACCGTCGATGACACCGGCAAGGTGAAGCCCGATCCCAGCCTCTTCCTCCATGCCGCTGAAAAACTCGGCGTCGCACCCGAAGAAGCCGTGATCTTCGAAGACTCGCTCAACGGCCTCCGCGCCGCCATGGCCGCCGGCATCCGCTGCATCGTCGCACCGGGGCCCATGACACGGCACTTGGATTTCACCGGCGCATGGAAACGCGTTGAGTCTCTCGCGCATGTCTCACTCAAAGATCTCATGTCATGAAGCTGCACGCTCTGCTCTCCCTGTGTCTCATCAGCACGCTTCACGCGGCTGATCCAGCCTGGTTGAGCACGGGTGAATTCCAGTGGCAGAGCTCGCCCCCGCTCATCGGTCCCGCAACAGACGCAGCCGATCCCGATGTGGCGCTCAAAGACCCCTCAATGGTGTTTCATGAGGGAAAATGGCATTTGTTTGCCACGCATCGGCGCGCCCCGGGCAAGGTGGACATGCAGTACCTCAGCTTCGCTGATTGGAACGACGCCGGCAAAGCCACGCGCCACACGCTCGACTTTCATGATCAATACCACTGCGCTCCCCAGGTGTTCTACTTCACTCCGCATCAGAAGTGGTATCTCATCTACCAGCTCGTCGATGAACGCCGAGCACCCAAAATGGGGCCATATTTTTCCACCACGTCCACGCTCGCCGATCCAAAGTCCTGGACCAAGCCGCAGCCCATGATCGAAGCGCTGCCCGAAGGCGGCGATAAAATCAGATGGATCGACTTCTGGGTCATCTGTGACGCCACCAAGGCCCATCTCTTCTACACCAGCGACGACGGCCATTTCTGGCGGCGCGAAACCGCCCGGTCCAACTTTCCACTCGGCTGGTCCAAGCCCGAACTCCTGCTCAAGGACACGAAGGACGAGCTCTTTGAAGCCTCGCACACCTACAAGCTCAAAGGCCGTGACCAATATCTCACCCTCATCGAGGCCATGGCTCCCGGACAACGCTACTACAAAGCCTGGCTGGCAGACAAACTCGAAGGCCCCTGGAAGCCGCTCGCCGCCACCCGCGACCACCCTTTCGCCTCCACCGCCAACGTCACGCAAAAGGAGCCTTGGACCACCAGCATCAGCCACGGCGAACTCATCCGCAGCGGCAATGACGAAACACTCGAAGTCGATCCCACAAATCTCCGCTTCGTCTTCCAAGGCGTCGATGCCGAAGGTTACACGGCGAAAAAATATGGGAGCATCCCCTGGCAGATCGGGATTCTCGATTTCCGAACGAGCTTCCTGGAAGAGACTTTAAACAACATCATCTTTCCGAAACTAGCCTTCCAAGATGCCGATGTGGGAGATGTCATCACTTTCCTTCACATCAAAAGCCGTGGGATGCAGATGGCACCAGGCGCGAAATTGGCCGGAGTGAACCTCGTGACTCAACACGATCACAAAACCTCCACCGCAAAAATTTCCCTCAATGCCGAAAACCTTTCCTACCGAGATGCCCTTGAGGACATAGCTCTTCAGTCCAGCATGCGGCTGACCCTCTTTCAAAAGGGGGCGGTGCTGAGTCCCAAATCAGAAAAAATTGCCGAGGATCCCTGGCAAGCCCAGAGAAAAACTGCACCGTGAACAGACTGCGCTGGGTGTCGATTCACTCACGCTGGTTTGAAGAGCTGACTCAGACAATGCCGCCGCCTCAATGGCGGCGGCATTTCGCTGTACTAGACTGTGCATGAGCAATCTCTCACACCAGCCATGAACCTCTGAAGTCCCCGGCTATTTCGGACCGGGAGCGGTCTTCGGATGATTGAGGAATGTATTCAGGTGGACCTTTTTGCTTACAGGAGCTTCGACGGGAGCAACTGTGCTGGCTGGAGGTTGGGACGGATTGGGTTGGTTGGATTTAAATCTCATCCAGGAAACGACTCCACGTTGGTTACCGCATTGAGGCGCTCCTGAAGTTCGTCGATGATGATAGTTAGAACCATCCCCGTTGCAATGTTGAGTGCGTGGATCGCCCCCTGCCTGGACCACCTCGGCCAGTGCAAACTAACCACGGTCAGCCATTTCCGAGATCCTGACACACAGCAGACCAAGGATTCAATTTCATCGCTCAGAATCGCGAAATCATAAATCCAGTGGCATTCCGCGCCAGACCATCCTTGGTGTCTGACCGCCATGACGCCGCTCCCGCTCGCCGACCGCTATGCACGTTTTCGCGACGCCGTGTTTTCCGGCGTGGCCGAGACGCTGCCCGGTTTTGCCGAGCCCATGACGGAGATGGAACTGCAAAGCCTGTGGTTCTCCGGTGCCTTTGGCTGTGAGTTCACCACCACGGATGGCAAGGCGGTTCGCATCGCCGATTTCGGCGTGTGGAATTCCGGTGCGGGCCCGGACTTCAACGGCTGCGCCATCGTTATCGGTGGTCAGACCCTGCGTGGCGATATCGAGCTCGATCCCGATGCCCGCGACTGGGAACGGCACACCCATGGCGCCAACGAGAACTTCAACCGCGTCGTCCTTCACCTCTTTCTGCATGCTCCAGACGAGCGCTTCTACACGCGTAACAGCGCGCACCACGCTGTACCCCAAGTGCTGCTGCAGGCCGGCATGCTGCCGGAAGGCATCAAGCCCAAACGTCACCTCGCTGAGGCCAGGCTGGGCCGTTGCGCCGTCCCCTTGCGGGACATGGAGGCAGGACGCGTTCAGTCCATCATCGAATCCGCCGCCCAGCATCGCCTTGAGCTCAAATCAAAGCGCCTGCACCGCAGCGTGGCCGCTCAAGGTCGCGAGCAGGCGATCTATCAGGCGCTGGCGCAAACGCTGGGCTATCGCAAAAACCAGCAGCCCTTCGCCATTCTCTCCCAGCGGCTGCCGTTGAAGAAAATCACCCAGCTCGATGCCACAAAGCGCGAGGCCTGGCTCTTTGGCGTCTCCGGTTTCCTCGAAAGCGTCCGCAGTGACGACACCGAGCCCGCCACACGCTCCTACCTGCGCGAGCTCTGGAGCGAATGGTGGAAGCAACGCAGCGGCGTGGAGCGCTGGCTGGATGACCGCCAGCTTTTGCGTTGGAAACTCAACGCCATCCGTCCCGGCAATCATCCGCAGCGCCGACTAGGCGCACTCGCCGCGCTGCTGCGTTCATGGTCGTCCATCGTCACCCCGCTAGCCGATGCCACACGCTGGAGCCAGGCCGCATGGCGCGAGTCATTGCTCAACCTCACGCATGACTTCTGGGCCACCCACTACACGCTTCTCTCAGAAGCGGCGGAGAAACCCGTCGCCTTGATTGGCGAGACAAGAGTGCAGGAGATGCTCGCCAACGTCGCCTACCCGCTGCTCGTGCCGGAGCGCACGCGCCTGTGGGCCGAGTATCTCGAACTCCCCGCCCTGCTGGACAATCAAAAGGTGCGCCGTGCCGTGCTGCGGCTCTTTGGCGAGGACCCGCGCAGCCGCGACTTCACCAAAAAACTGCACCACCATCAGGGCCTGCTGCAGATCTATGAGGACTTCTGCCTTGAAGACGACTCCGCCTGCGCCGACTGCCCATTTCCGGAAAGATTGAAGGAGTGGGGCTGAAGCCGACGTTTTGGCGTCCAACCATGCGCTCGCTTCTCGTTCTCGCCCTCTCCTCGTCGCTCGCTCTCGCTGCAGATCTGCCTGATCCCGCCGTCATCACGGCGGCCATGAAGAAGGCCGTTACCTATGCTCACGCCCATCTCGCCCGCGAAGGCGGCTATGCCTCCTCCTATGACAAAGAGGGTAAGATCGGCGAAGTCGAGCACGCCAAATCGCCCACCATCATCTCCATCCAGCCTCCGGGCACGACGACGATGGGCTTGGTGATACTCCGAGCCTATCAGGCCACAGGCGATGAAGTGTTCCTCACCGCAGCCAAAGATGCAGCCAAGGCATTGCTCAAATGCCAGCTCGCCTCAGGTGGCTGGGACAGCGACTTCGATTTCGATCCTGAGAAAACCAAAAAGTACCACCTGCGCAGCGACCTCGACGCCGGAGACAAGGAGCCCGGCAAACGCCGCAACAGCACCACCCTTGATGACAACAAGACCGAGTCCGCGCTGCTCTTCCTCCTCGAAATGGTCCACGAGCCCGCCTGCAAAGACGATGCCGAATTGAAGCGCTGCACCAAGTTTGCCTTCGACGCCCTGCTCGCCGCCCAGGCCCCCATCGGTGCCTGGCCGCAGCAGTTCTCCGGCCCGGCGGATCCAACCGCTCCGGTGCTCAAGGCCAGCTATCCTGAAACTTGGAGCCGCACCTTCCCTGCCATCAAATACACCGGCTTCTATACGCTCAATGACGACAACCTCCAGCAGATCGCCAAGGTGCTCTTCCGCGCCTACGAACTCGAGAAGGACGAGCGTTACCTCGCCGCCCTGAAGAAGCTCGGTGAGTTCTTCCTGCTGGCACAAATGCCAGAGCCCCAGCCCGTTTGGGCACAGCAGTATGATCGCGACATGCATCCCGTCTGGGCGCGCAAGTTCGAGCCGCCGTCAGTCACCGGCTACGAGAGCATCGGTGCCATGGAAGTGCTGCATCAGCTCTGGGTGCTCACTGGAGATGACAAATACCTCAAACCCATCCAGCCCGCCCTCGCTTGGTTTGAACGCTCCAAGCTGGCCGATGGCACCCACGCCCGCTTCTACGAACTGCAGACCAACAAGCCCCTGTTCTTTGTCAAGGACACCTACGTGCTGACCTATGACAGCAGCAACATCCCCACCCATTACTCCTTCACCGACATGGTGCAGGACAACATCGACGATTTTAAAAAGAAACTAGCCAAAGGCCGGGAAGAGCTTCAGCAAAATCTCGCCGGCCCCCAGACCCCCAATGAATGGAAGAGCAGAGCCAATGGTTTGATCGACAAGTTTCAAAAAGCCGTCGGCTCCCTCGACAGCGAAGGCCGCTGGATCAAAAACGACGAGATCGACTGCGCTGAATTCGTCAAACACATGAATGCCATGACGAATTACGTGGAGGCACGAAAAAAGAGCGGAGAGTAGATCTTCACTAAGTCGGTGCTTAATAGGATGCTATGAAGCATCCTCTCGGATCGACCTTGGAGTTCATGCCGGACAAAGAGCTGCGGCTATTTATTCTCCACCACGTCATCACACCTTTTCTTGAGCAAAAGGAAATGGAAGGCATCCGTCTGTCGGCACGCATTGACTATAAGTCTGAAAACCAGATCCTTCCTGGCCCATGCCTTGATCGAAAGGGTAAATCCACCGAGGCTCAGGTGACGGTCGTTTGCAGTCAGAATCCTTCATGGCTCACCCAGCGTTTGTTGTCAGTCCAGATTGTTCCGACAGACGATGCGTGTGAGGACATTGCATCCTATTCCATTCAAGGATTCATACGAAAAGATGATCGTGGCTACTACCTGACTGAGTGCCGGGTTGAAGCTTCGAAATGACTGGTTCCCCCATAGGCCTTCTTTCATCGCCTTGCCACCACGAACGCGCTCATCACCAGACCGATGACCACCCCCACCGCCGCGATGAGCCAGAAGTTCGTCGGCGTATCGGCCACATCCGCCCGCACATACATGCTGAACAGGCCCGTCAGCGCCGTCAATGGCAGGAACAGCGCGGCCATCACATTCAGGCGGTGCGAAGTGTTCGCCATCCGCTGCGCGCTTTGCGCCTGCGCCTCGGCTTGTTTCGCCACGGTGAAGTTCAGGCCAAATTGCGCATCCTGCAGCAGCAGTTCGGCAGTGCGCTCCACACTCGCCGCCTGATCCCGCAGATTAATCACATCGCGGTCGGCTTTGATGAATTCACGCGCCTGCTGCAGCGCACGATGCAGGCCGCGCGAGCTGCGCAGCACGGGAGCGATGGCTTCGAGCACCTTGTGGTACTCGGCGGCCGTTTGAGCAGCGTGCTCCTGCTTGTCCAGTTCATCCAGCCTCGTCGCATACGCCGTCAGATGATTTTGCAAAGCGAGACTGCCCCCGCTCTCCGGGCTGGATTTCCAAGCACCGTCAGGCTGCCGCCAAAACAATGCAGGCCTCCGATTTAGCTCATCAGGGCCGGGGATCTGGTGGAGAATAATCAGCAGGTGCTCCTCCTCATAGATCGCACGCTGCGTCCCTGCTTCCCGGCCCACCCGGTTACGAATGGCCTCCGGAATACTGGCCCAAAGTTTCGGAATGATTTGAATGTCTGGTTTCATGATTGGGATTTTTTCAATCCCGTCACCATGAGAGCAGAACCGCGCGATTCGGGCGATTGGAAAATGCAGGAGGATTTGTCAGTGCCCGGGAGGCCTGGTTGGATTCTCTTCCGTCCCACAAATTTGACAATCTTGAGGACATCACGCATATGTTGAGCATGGCAGCAGGCGTCAATGTTCGATTCGCCGGGGAGCTTCAGGGCTTCATCCAGCAGCGTGTTCTCAAGTCAGGCCTCTATAGCTCGACCAGTGAGTATATCCGTGATCTCGTCCGTCGTGACTATGAGCAGGAGGAAAAGCGCAAATGGGCTTGGCTAAGAAATGAATTAAGTGGAGGTGTCGAAGCCGCTGAGTCGGAGTTTGTGCCCCTGGATGCCGAAGATTTGATCGCCAAAGCCAAAAAACGCAAAAAGGCCAATGCCCG
>JAPLUN010000501.1 GCA_026397715.1 Verrucomicrobiota bacterium | reverse complement strand
GCAGGCAATCGCGTCCTTCATGCTCAAGACACGCGGCTTGCCACCATCGATGGCCAGCATGTGGATCGAGAAGCTCGACTCCAGCGCCGTGTGCTTGTACAGATTGTTCAGAACGATCTGACCGCGAGCATCGCGTTTGAGATCGATGACGACGCGGGTGTTTTCGTCCGACTCATCACGCACACCGCTGATTTCGGCGATGACCTTTTCATTCGCCAGTTCGGCGATGCGTTTCACCAACTCAGCACGGTTCACGTTGAACGGAATCTCGGTGATGATGATCTGCTCGCGGTTGCCGTTTTCGACGATCTCCGCCTGACCACTGGTGCGCACGCTGCCATGGCCCGTCTCCATGTATTCACGGATGCCATTGGTGCCGAGGATGACGCAGCCCGTCGGGAAGTCCGGGCCTTTGATGTGAGCTTGCAGCTCCGTGCAGGTGATCGCTGGATTGTCGATCTGGGCACACACCGCATCGACGACCTCGCCGAGGTTGTGAGGCGGCATGTTGGTGGCCATGCCCACGGCAATGCCTGTGCCGCCATTGACAATGAGATTTGGGAACGCCGCCGGGAACACGGTGGGCTCGGTGAGACGTTCATCGTAGTTCGGGACGAAATCGACAGTCTCCTTCTCCATGTCCGACATCAAAGTGCCGCCCAGGTGCGTCATGCGGGCTTCCGTATAACGCATGGCTGCCGGAGGATCGCCTTCCACGGAACCGAAGTTCCCCTGCGGATCGATCAACGGCTCACGAATGGCCCAGGGCTGCCCCATGTGGACGAGCGTCGGGTAAATAACGGCCTCACCGTGCGGATGGTAGTTACCAGAGGTGTCACCGCAGATCTTCGCACACTTCATGTGCTTCTTCGGCGGATAGAGAGACAGCTCATGCATCGCATAAAGGATGCGGCGCTGGGAGGGCTTCAGACCATCACGGACATCCGGCAGCGCACGGGCGATGATGACGGACATCGAATAGTCGAGGAAGGAGTTCTTCACTTCTTCAGCGACAGAGATGGGGCGAATGTTGGGGTCTTGCATGAGATGGGAAAGGTCAGGGCTGGCGACGGAGCGCCGTCAAAAGGTCAATTATGCCAGGCGGAAGTGCGTGGGTGGAAGAACTCCTCCAGGGGCAGAAGGTGGATGGAGCTGTGTTGGGAGGAGTCGCGAGCGGAGTTGGAGTGAGCAGGCTCGAAAGTTTCGATGTAGTTGTCGAGCTGACGACGCAGGGTGTCGAGTTTCAGCGAGAGTTCTCTGGCCACTGAATGGATGACGAGCCTTCGAGCCGCAGCCTTTTCCAGCCACGTTTGCGTCTGACGGAGAGCCCCAAGAGCATAGTGGCAAAATTGGACAATCTCCTGGGCGGAGCTGCGCCCGGCGCCTTCAGAGATGTTGGCGGCGATGGAATCGGCAGCACGAATCCACTGCAATCCGACCGACTGCTTCGCGATCAAATCCCAGCCGGCAGTCACAGACCATACGTCCTCCCCAACCCGCATCGCGAGTTGATAGACTTTCAGTTCATGTAGATCGACCGTGCCCATTCCAGCTTCTTGGCGATTCCTGACAACTACTTGCTCTCTTGATCCGCCCCTACACGTCGAGGTTGCGAACGTTGAGGGCGTTCTCTTCGATGAAATGCTTTCGGGGCTCGACCACGTCGCCCATCAGAATAGTGAACATGCGTTCGGCTTCGTGGGCGTTGGTTTCGTCGAGCTTGATCTGAAGCAGCGTGCGCTTGTTCGGGTCCATGGTGGTCTCGAAGAGCTGCTTGGCATTCATTTCACCCAGACCTTTGAATCGTTTGATCTCCATGCCGCGCTTGCCGATCTCCATTACCTTGTCGAGGATGCCCGGGATGCTGAAGACGGGATGAACCTTGGCGTTGTCGCCATCGCCTTCGATGACTTCGAAGAGCGGCTTGTCCTGGCTGCTGAAGTGATCCACGTGCAGGCCGAGTTCATCGAGCTGCTGGAAGCGCTTCTTCATGCCGTGGGCCTCGTGGATCTCAATGAGACGGGCGCGACGGTGTGACTTTGGTAAAGCGACTGCTCCGTTGCCATTGGCCTCGACGGCAGCCGGGTTGCCAAAGAGATGCAGGTCGCTGTTGTCACGGGAGAAGGCAGCAATCTGCTCATTGCTGTGGAAGTAATGAATCTTGACCTCGTTGCCCTCACGAATCACCACAAGGTGATGCGGCAGGTTGCCGGTGGCTTCATCGCGCGCCTGGAGGTAATGCTCAAAGTCAGCGCCATGGCGGCGGATGATGTCGGCAAATTTGGCCACGGGCACGAGCAGATCGAGGATCGCCTTGAGGCGGTCGGCGGCCAGCTTGCTGCCGTCGGCAATGTTGCGGAGGCTGATTTCACCGGAACCGAGTTCGAGCAGGATGGCGTCCATCTCGGCGTCACTCTGCACGTACTCCTCGCGCTTTTTACGCGTCACCTGATACAGCGGCGGCTGCGCGACATAGATGTGACCGCGCTTCACGAGCTCCGGCATCTGGCGGAAGAAGAAGGTCAGCAGCAGGGTGCGGATGTGGCTGCCATCGACGTCAGCATCGGTCATGATGACGATCTTGTGGTAACGGAGCTTCTCGATGTTGAAGGAGCCTTCCACCTCGCTGTCGCCACCAATTCCGGTGCCGATGGCGGTGATCATGGTCTGAACTTCCTTGTTCTGCAGCACTTTCTCCAGGCGGGCCTTCTCCGTGTTGATGAGTTTACCACGCAGCGGGAGGATCGCCTGGTTGTGGCGGTTGCGGCCCATCTTGGCGGAGCCACCGGCGGAGTCACCTTCGACAATGAACAACTCGGTCTTCGCTGGATCGCGTTCGGAACAGTCTGCCAGCTTGCCGGGCAGACCGCCGCTGCTCATGGCGTCCTTGCGGATCGCTTCACGGGCTTTGCGCGCAGCTTCGCGGGATTTCGCCGCGATGATGATGTTCTTGATGATCTCGATGGCCGTGTCGGGATTCTCATCAAAGAAGCGCAACAGACCTTCATAGACGATGGAGTTCACCACGCCTTCCACTTCGCCGTTCACCAGTTTCACCTTGGTCTGCGAATTGAAGCGCGGATTGGTGAGCTTGACGCTCAGCACGCAGATCATGCCTTCGCGGCAGTCGTCGCCTTCGATGTCGGGCAGCTTTTCTTTGAAGCTCTTCGGGTTGGCATTGATGTATTGCTTCACCGCCTTGGTCAGAGCCGTCTTGAGACCGCT
>JAPLUN010000170.1 GCA_026397715.1 Verrucomicrobiota bacterium | reverse complement strand
TCAAACATGCCTGAATCGTTTCGCTGAGAAATTCCGTGGAGATCTGGTTGTGGATGGACCGGCTCACAAACAAACGCGTCCGCCAAGGTTCTCCCAAGGGGTAGACCACCAGGCAGGCATCCGATTGCAGCAGGCTGCCAGAGGCAAATTTCTCCAGATCAGCGCCTTCAGGAAGCTTTTGATCATGTCCGATCACCAAAACGTACAACTTGATGCGTGCATCCTGGGCATGGAATCCAAGAAGGCGCAGCATGTCATGATTCTGGATCTCAGGCACAAGCTGGTCAGGATCAATCAGGTACTCTTTGGGCAGACTCTGACTGCATGCGGCAAGAAATTCCCGGGGAACGTCTTTGAGGGAAGCGAGCGGCGTGGGCAGTTGCACTGCGCTGGCCGGGCCTTGCGTTGGCAGTCCTAGGATGGCTTCGGGGAGAAAAAGCCGCATGTCTTCGGCCTGAAGACGGGGTGAGAGCTCGCTGTCGCGGTTGTTGAAAAAATGATCCAGCCGGGGACCGCTGGACAAGGGGGTATGGATGAGTTCGTTGATGTCAGAGCCGGCCTCGCCACTTTTGGGGGGCAGAACGCCAGGGCTGTTGCCGCCAGGCAGACTTTCGCGGAATTTCTTAAGCTCCTGCTCACTCCAGCGCGGCAGTGGCAGTGAGTGTTCCTCGGCCTTCTCAACAGGCTGGCCATCATCGGCGGACGCATTTCCAGCACAGCACAGCAGCGTGAGCAGCAGCACTAGGGGAAGATGATTGGTGCTGGGAACTGCGGTTGCCATTGCGTCATGAAATGGCTTGGTCATGCTTTAGGGCAGGTTGATCAGCCAGAGGCCGCGAGGTGGGCCGATGCCCACCCCGCAACGGCTGCAGGCCGATGTCCGAAGCGGAGTCTGCCATGCCCGCTGCCTCGGGCTGCCATTGCATTGGACGGGCGTGTTTTCGCAACACCTCGCCAGCGCGAATGCAGGAGGCTTCAATGGCCATCCCAAAAGCGCCTTTGCTCAGATGGCTGCCGGCGGTTTGCATCATGCGGTTGATGATTTTTGGGCTGAAACATTTCTCGATCGCATATCCCAGGGTGATGCAGGCGGTTTGTGCTGATGGATCCACGACCAGCACCATTCCAAAATCATTGCGGCGGCTGACTGAATGCGTGTTGAAGGCTCCTTGATTGAGCAGCCAGAAACCGAGCTCTGCGACGCTCAAGTTATTGGGCAGCGTGCCTAAGTAGACGGCAAAAAAGGCTTGGGGGAAGCTGCGTTCAAAATCGTCCAGAATGATCTCGAGGCGCCGGGTGTCTTCCAGTCGCAGGCAGTGGGCTGCATCGGTGATCCGTTCCAGCCTAACCCACTGATTTCCAAGGTAGCTATGCAGCAATGTCGCAGAGAATCCGCAAGCAGAGCAGGTGCTTTGCTCTGAGCGGACGCTTGCTTGGCAGCGCGGACATTTCATTGTTATAGAATATATGGAATATACAACTAATCAAGCTCTATTTCGTCACTCATGACACAGAAAAAATGTTTACACCGGGGGGGCTTTGTGGTGTAACTGTTAGTTGATTCAACAATTTAAAAACGAACGCTGACTTCCTCCGGCTTTCAAACTCCGAATTCAACGCTCAATTTTCCATCAACTGATCATGAAGCTCGCCTCCACCATTGTCATTCTCGGCAGTCTGCTGACTGCCGGTTCCATCCATGCCAAATGGTCGCGAATTCCGATCATCAAGGAAAAGCCGGTTAATACGATCAGCGGTCCTGGAAGCAACGCAACGCTCGACAGTTCGTCGGGCTTTGGTCGTGCGGATTCCATCCTCTCCAGTGACATCACTGCGTCGTCCACGGTTTCCGCCGGGAAAAGCTTTCTGCTGATCAACCTCGGCAAGCCGGTGTTGATTTCCTCCTCTTCGTTTGTGAACGATGGCATTGAAGGGCGGGCAACGCTCTCGGCAAGCGCCGACAAAAACGGCTGGGCGGTTCTCGAAGAAAAGGTCTTTTCCGCAGCTGATCGCACGGTCGAATTCAAATTTGCCGGGATGCAGGCCAAGTATGTCAAACTTGAACTGGCTCTCTCCAAGGGCGGGATCATCCGAAACCTTCAGTTTTTTGGTGCTGCAACCGACAAGGGCTACGCCGTCAAGCAGTCTGCTGATGGCAAAGAGGGCAAGCCTATCGATCTGATCAATGGTCTCGGTGGTGCACGTGTTGTCTATGCTGCTCCGAAACCTGCCAACGGTCTCGACACCGCCATCACTTACAACCAGTTTGCCTTCCCTGAGTCCGATGAAAAATACCGTACCGTCATCTATGACTTCGGTCAGCTGCGCATTCTGAACGAGTTTGTCTCCGTTCACTCACCACGTCCGGTGCGTTTCGAGGTGTTCGCATTCGACAATCTTCCGGAAAAAGAAGACTGGCGTGGTCGGATGGCCTTTGATCCGAACGATTTTAACAATGCGAAGCCAGTGGCGGTTGCTGAGGATACACGGGGTACGGGAAATCTGAAGGCCAAGCCTGACAAAGCGGTCAAAACTCGCTACTTGGCGATGCGCTGGGAGCCGGAGTTCAACCCGCCTGACTTCCAGTGTTATGCTGGGGCCGAAGGCATGGGCATAGTGGCAACGACCAATACTATCGTCGTCAACAATCCTGATGGTACTAAATCGGTGATTACAGTGACCGTGGGTGATGCGCATGCTGCTGGTGCAAGCACTAGCAATGTGAAACCAGAAACTCCTGGTCAAGTGATCGCTCAAGGCGGGGCAGCCATCAGTGATACGACCGTAATCACTGTGGCTATTTATGACGGTACCACTACTGATTTTTCAAATGCAACGCCCAAATCTGTAACCACCACGACTGGCACTTCGACCGTGACTGTAACGACAAGCGGAGGCACGACTGTGACCACTAGTATTACAAAGGTTGTGGACAGCAGCACAGGGAATACCATTACAACAACGATCAAGGAGACTAATACTAATGGTAATATTAAAACAGAGGTGGGTCAGACCTCGACGACCCCACCAAACGCTAACGGTCAGAGTACTACCACCAATATTTCCACCGAAAACGGTGGCATCACTAGTGTAGGCACCAACACCTCGACCACCACGGGTACGAGCGGCGATGGCAACCTTGCAGGTGGTAACACGCCGTCTCCTTCTACAGTAACACCTGGCGCGCCTCCATCGTCAGGTGGTACACAGGTCAGCATTACCTCGCCGTAATCGGACTTGCGCCTCGTTTCATTCCCGCGCTGGCTTGCAAGCCGGTGCGGGATTTTTTTTGCCGGTTGGCTCGGCCTGTCGAGCTAATCGTCAGTCGAACTCAGGCTTTGGCCACGCACTGAGGGCACAGGCCGTAGAACTCCAGCTCGTGGTAGAGCTTCTGAAAGCCGGATTCTTTCTCGATCTGCTTTTCTAAGGCTTCCACAGGGCACGCGATGTCCAGCCGCTGGATGCGACCGCACTGGGTGCAGATGAGGTAATCGTCATGATGACCGGGCTGCAGGAGGGTGTAATAGGCGCTGCGGTCATGGAGGCCCAGCCGCCGGATGAGCCCCAGTTCTTCCAGCTTGACCAGCACCCGGTAAACCGTGGCCTTGTCGGCGCCGCTGGTGAGATCAGGGGATTCTGCGATGTCCGCCAGGGACAGCGGCTGGTGGGAGTGGACGAGGATGGAAAGGACGTTCTCCAGCGCCTAGGTGCGCCGCAGG
>JAPLUN010000319.1 GCA_026397715.1 Verrucomicrobiota bacterium | reverse complement strand
AAGTCGAAGACTTCAAACAGCGGGTGGCGCACGTTGCGGAAAGCGGCGGTGTACAGGCTGCGGCGCGTGTCGAGGAACTGATAGCCGTATTCGATGTTCTGAATCTTCTGATCGTTGGCATCCACCGCTTTGACTTCACTGACACCGGGTCCGCCAAAGGCGCGATCCAAGGTGCCTGCGGCAGCGAGCATCCCATCACGCAGACACTCGGCATCAAGGCGTTTGCGATTCATGTGGCTGAGCAGACGGTTGTCCGGATCCATCGCATGCTGGGCAGCGGAGGCCGCGCTCGTGGAAGACATGCGGTACGTGCGGCTCATGACCATCTGTTTGACGAGATGCTTCAGGCTCCAACCGTCTTCAATGAACTTGATGGCGAGATGATCGAGCAGTTCGGGATGGCTCGGCGCTTCTCCAGTGGAGCCAAAGTTGTCAGTGGTGCGGACGATGCCCGCGCCAAAAAGCCAGTGCCAGACGCGATTGACCATGATGCGCGCCGTCAGCGGATTCTCGCGGGAGGTGATCCATTGTGCCAGTTGCAGACGCCCGCTGGCTTCGGCGGGAATGCCTGGGGCATTGCCATGGAGCGCTGCCTGAATGAAGCCGCGCGGCACGCTGGCGCCCAGATTGCGAACGCTGCCGCGAATGTGGATCTTGGCGTCTTCGGGCGCACTGTCTTCCGCCACGGACATGGCCTCGGGGCGGTCTGGAATGTCCTTTTGCAGAGCCTTGAGTTCTTTCTCAAGTTCGGCGAGACGCTGCTTGAGCTTGATCGCGGTGGTGGATTCTTTTTTGACCGCCGGTTCAGAGAGGGTTTCATCCGCAGGCACAAACTGCACGGCATCAATCGTCACGTAGCCCTGCGAACCGGCATTGGAGATCAGAACGAAGCCCTGGCCATTCGCCTCAAAGCGATAGGTCCCAAGCGAGGCAAATTGCAGGCCCTTGAGAGAGTCCGTGGTCATCTTGATGGCCTTCAATTCTTCGCCGTCTGCATGCAAAATGGTGACGGTGGCGCTCTCAGCGCGGTTGGGCCCGGCATTGAAGGCCACGCGCACTTCGTAGCGACCGGTCTTCGGAATCTTCGGTGTGAAGGTGACGGTCTTCTCGCCTTTGCCTTCGTTGTTGTCACTGAGATAGCCTCTGCCGATGTAGGGCGCATAGCTGGTAGAGTGTTTCCAAAAGCCGACTTTCTGCGCAGCGCTGTCATCAACGACGATGCCGGGGAGATCGCTCAGGGCGATGGTCTTGCGCGTTCGCAGATCCGCACTGCCAGCATCCCTCAAGTCGTCTTTCAGCGCGGCGATTTGATCCTTCAGCGCATTGACCTGCAGTTCGTGTTTTTGCAACGTGGTTTCCGCTTCACCATCCAGCGGCAGCGGGGTGTCGATCCAGTGCGCGACGTTGTCGGTGTAATTCTTGAGCGTCTTGGTGCTGCGCAGGATGCCCGCGAGTGCGTAATAGTCCCGCGCAGAGATGGGATCAAACTTGTGATCATGGCAGCGTGCGCAGCCGATGGTGAGGCCAAGGAAGGCGCGGCCCAGCGTGTCGAGCTGTTCATCCACGATGTCCATGCGCAGCATGCCTTTGTCCTGCTCCTCGTAGTTGGTGGGACCGAGCGCGAGAAATCCCGTGGCCGTGACCTGCCTGCGGCGGGCGGCAGAGTCTGCGGCTGGCAGCAGATCACCCGCCAGATGTTCGGTGATCATGCGGTCCACGGGCACATTGTCGCGAATCGATTCGATGACGTAGTCACGGAAACGCCACGCATCTTTGAAGGGCAGGGAACGACCGCCCCCTGAGGACTCCGCAAAGCGGGTGATGTCCAGCCAGTGTGAGGCAAATCGCTCCGCAAAAGCACTGGAGGCGAGCAGTTCGTCCACGCGCTTCTCATACGCTTGCGGCGTCAGCGGTGCTGGCTGGGACAGGTCCGGCGGCAGTCCCGTGAGGTCAAACGCCAGCCTGCGCTGCAAAATGGAAGTGCTGGCATCTGGCGCTGGCGCGAGCTGATTGGCCTCCAGTTGGGCAAGGATGAAGCGGTCGATGTCATTCGCGGGCCATGCGGTGTTTTTCACCACAGGCACTGGCGCAGCCTTGGGCGGCTGAAAGGACCAGAAGCTGGCATCGGCACGGGCGGATTTCGATTTGCCGCCGGTGCTAGCCACGTCATCGCGTGGATCAGGCGCACCGGATTCGATCCAGAGCTTGAGGTCGGCGAGTTCGCTGTCCTTGAGCTTGCGCTTGGGAGGCATTCGTAAATCTCGGTCCGCATAGCTCACCGCCTGCCAGAGCTTGCTCTCGGTGAGCTTGCCGGGCACCAGTGCAGGACCCGAATCGCCCCCGGTCTGCCATCCGGCAAGCGAGTCGAGTCGCAGGCCGCCCTTCTGCTTGTCAGGGCCGTGGCAGTCGATGCAGTTAGCAATGAGCAGCGGGCGGATGCGCTGCTCAAAATGCGTCATGTCCGCAGCACTGGCGGCGGCGGAAAGAGAAGCGAGAAAGAGGACGCGTCGGATCATCAGGAGTGCGAAGGCAAACGAGACCCGTCAGGAGCGTCTTTCAGGCCGTGAATCGCAAGATGTAATGCTGCTGATACCGCCCGATGATCTGCGGCTCTGACAGCGCCGCCTGCTTCGCCATCTGCGTGAGATCGGCCAGCGTCTCAGGAAAGTCGTAGGCGGAGACATGGGTACAGGCTTCGTCAAGATGCTCCGGCAGGACCTCCGTCCACTGCGTGCGCATGAAGTTCAGGTAGCCGTCGAGGTACTGCTCGCGTGTCTGGCCATCCTCACGCACCACATCGACAAGGATGAACTGACCGCCCGGGGCAAGGCGCTCGGCGCAGGCGCTGAAGAGGCGCTGTTTGTCGGCGGCATCCAGATGATGCACGGCAAAGCCGGTAAAGATGATGTCAAAGGCCGAATCCGTGTCCTCCACCACCTTCAGCATGTCCTTGTGGTGCAGCCCTGTGTTGGCGATGCCCTTCAAATAGGTGCGCGCTTCATCCAGAGCGGAGGCGGAGAGATCCACGCCGTCATAGCTGGCCGGCGGGGCGAGTTTCAGGCAGGGCGCCAGGAAGCGCGCGTTGCCACAGCCGAGATCGAGGAGGTGA
The DNA here is from genome assembly GCA_026397715.1 of Verrucomicrobiota bacterium. GTDB lineage: Bacteria > Verrucomicrobiota > Verrucomicrobiia > Verrucomicrobiales > Verrucomicrobiaceae > Prosthecobacter. Next base: position 292 of record JAPLUN010000319.1, on the reverse strand, counting down.
TAGGGCCCCTGCGCGTGGCGCTGCTGCAGCACCCCGGAGACGTGGTCGTAGATCTCACGATGGAACATGTAGTTCTTCTCGGAGATCGCGTCGTAGAGTGTCCAGGCTTTGCGAAAAAGGGCGGTGTTGTCGTCTTGAGTGAGGGAAAGGCTCATGTTTTGCGGGAAAGGGGACCGCTGTAATCGAGAGCGATCACAGCGGCGATGCCCTTGTGCACCTTTCTCACGTCGATACTGGTTTTCAACTGCCGCACGACCGGCATGCCAGCGAGCCTTTAATAGGGGCGCGGAAC
>JAPLUN010000142.1 GCA_026397715.1 Verrucomicrobiota bacterium | reverse complement strand
GGCACAGATTTGTCGAGTACCAACGGGGTGGCGATTTCATGGAATTTGCTTTTGGCGCAAAAGCGCGTCCTAGGCAACACCCTTGTTAACTATGACGCGCAGGCGCGTCTTATTTTTGTTTAAAGTACCAACATGAAACTCGAAGGGCAACTTCAGGAACGCCATTCGTCTTAAAAAACCATTCTTAGAAAATGAGGACCTAAGTAGGCTGATGCTGGCGTTATGTGCTGCGGCATGGAAAAAAGGCACCGACCTTCAACCCCTGAAAACTCACGCACGGATGCAATATCCAAAGGTTCTCACGGCGTTGACAAGGCCATGCCACTCCCGAACCATCACTGGAGCGAAACCGAGCGCACCCGCATGCGCCCTTTCGAGGAAGCGGATGCCGAGCAGGCCTTTGACTGGTTCTCCGATTTCGAGGTGATGCAGTTCATTCCAGGAGGGGCGGACCTCACGCTGGAGGACTCGCGCCGCCGCATCCATCGCTACCGCGAACATCAAAAACTTCATGGTTTCAGCAAACGACTGATCCTCCATCGCGAAACCGGCAAGGCCATGGGCGACAGCGGTTTGTTTTATCTTCCCGACGGGAAACGCATTGAGCTCGGCTTTCGCCTGGCGAAAGCTTACTGGGGGCATGGTTACGCGATTGAGGTGGGCCGTGCCTGGCTCGATTGGTTTGACACACACCACGCAGCGGAACCGCTGTTCGCAGATGTTCACCCCGATCACATACGTTCCCAGCGTGTGCTGGAAAAACTTGGCTTTGACTGCTCTCACAAGGAAACCATTCTCGACATGCCGATGCTGATTTACCGCCGCCGTTAGTTTTCGCCACCTTCCCCGCACTAACCCATGACGAACGTCTTTGAGCTCGAATCTAAGGACACCTACTCGCTCGACGAGTTTTGGTCAGTCCGAGACGACAACGAGTTCGCGTATCATTTAGCGCACTACATTTTCGCCAAGAGCATTCATCGCAAACTGCCTCTTTCGACCACGGAACAGAATATTTGGGATCTCGAGTGGCTCTATACGCGCATCTGCGGCGAGGGCTTCTGCGATCTATTTTACCAGCAGTATTCCCTTGCCGATTGCAAACGCCTTGAAGTCTTTATGCGCGACCTGAATCTGAAACAGCTCGCTGATTGGTTTGCGGAGGCGAAAGACATTTACTGCCGCCACCGAACCGATCTTGCCGAGAGCGAGTATCAGCAGTTGGAGCCATTCTCCTTGAGCGGCACAGAGGGTGATCGCTTCGACGAGCTTGGAAAGCTTTTCATTGGCGAACGCAGCGAACTATTCGACATCGGCTGGCGTATTCGCGCCTACGCCGACCAACACCGTTCGGAAATCACATGACAAGAACCGCAACGCCGAACAAAACGGATGCAGGCAGGGGGCTCGAATGGCATCTGTCGTGTCATCGACGATTCGCGCTCGCCGTCGCCTAATCCGAAACGTTCTGCTCAAAATACATCGTGACCGAAGCCTTAAGAGTTAAGTGCGGGATTTGCGACAGCATGATCCTCCCGACGACCGCCCAAGCGAATGGCGGGTTGTGCGCGCAGTGTGTCAAGATACCTCCGTCACGGCGTGGGTTGGCGGCGGCTGTCCGTGCCGAGCCGAATCCCTTTGAGCGCGCATTGGAGATGTATTCATCGCTCATCGATTCGCTGGCGATGGATTCTGCGGGCCGCGATTTTGGAGCGATTGGCGATCCTGAGTTCACTGGGGTGCGTTTTTACTCTCCTGATTCCGTCAGCGGGTTGCCTGTTTACGATGAATCGACTGAGCTGGGCTCAGAGGCAGTCGATGAGATTGAACATTACTTGTTGGCGGATGCTTCCGACCGTTCGTTGTTCGGTTTGATTACAACGAAGCTGAAAGCTGTTAGTCCAGCATTCAACTCAGCCGGCAAGACCGTATTCGTCGCATCGATGGGAATGGGAGTGGAGGAAATCGCCTGGCTGATCAGATATCTGAACGACAGACCTACCTTCGAGCGATTCCTGAATGGTGCTGGAATCACCGAAGAGCAGGTGAATGTCTACAACGAGTCCTACGGCCAAGAACTAAACCAAGCCGAACAAGCGGATGCAGGCAGCCGGCGTTCCGCCGGTGCCTGATCCGAGACGTTCGCCCAACTCAACACGTACTCATCATGGATGTTCCTGCCGCCGATCAGTCTGACGAGCGAGGACTGTTTCTCTCTTGGAGGCACCCGGTTTCCCAGCGAGTTGCCATTCTTGAAGAGAGCGATGGCATGGTGTGGCTTTACTTGTCCCATCCAGAGGTCACCCGGCCTGCACGAGACTGCCCAGCGTTCGTTACAGCACCTCCACCTGCTACCGTGGACTGGGAGCGAGTGCGTCAGGGTGAGACTCCTCGGATTGCAGCCGACATAGCCACAGAACGCTCGCTCATTCAGTCCCCAGCAGCCGAGGATTTCGGCACCACTTGGACACCCGACGGTGAGTCCGTCGCGCTGCGGCACCGAGGCGAGATTATCTGCATGATTGTGGCGGGACATCAGCGTGGGCATTCCAGAGCTGTTAGCCGGGTTGGACCGCTTGGAGTTCCGTTCGATGACCCACTCGCACTTGCCACCTTCACCCCTGGGGCCCTATGACAAAGGTCTCCGGACCAAAGAAGGCGAACAAAAACGGATGCAGGCAGGGGGCTCGAAGGCTAGCTGTCGTTTCATCGACGCCTGTCGCCCGCCGTCGCCTGATCCGAAACGTCAGGCCAGAGACCATCGTCCTGACACATGAACATTCGAGCTTTGTGATGCAGTTTGGCAGGCTGTGGTGGACACTTATCATGAAGGAGGCTCTGACGATGGTTCCTTGTGCGATTGTCCGGAGTCACTTTTTGCGGTGAGACTCCCGCAGCACTGGTGGGTCGTTTACGCGGCCCATGCGTTTGAGTATGATAGCGCTGCCGGTGGTATCCGGAAGTTCTTTGACAACCACAATGGTCTCACAAACGCTGAAACTGAAGCGGCGTTTGCTGCTCTAGGGCTTAACGATCTCTCCACCTACTTTCGAATAGCAGCCAGGATCTACTCGCGATACTCGCAGATTCTGGAGGACGCCGATAGTTCAGGAATGCCCGATGCAGAGTTGAGCGAACTCGATTATGAGTTTTCACTGGTGCTCTCCGCCCCGTATCGTCTCATGAAAAAGAGTGGAGACCCTCGTGCGACTGCCGCCGACTATGTTCGCAAGAATTTCTCGCTGTATATTTAGTGGCGGTGCGGGGCCGAACAAAACGGATGCAGGCAGGGGGGGCTCGTATGGCTATCTGTCGTGTCATCGACGCCTGATCCAAGACGTTCGCCCAACCAACTCCGTCCATCACCATGCCAGTAGATTATCGTCGGGATTTCCTTGAGCATCCCACACTCGGACTCATGGATGCTTACTATGTGCCGGGTGGCCTACCCTAGCATGGGGCTATTACTTCGCCGTTTGCGTGGGTGAGGAGGATGCGGGCTGGGCTGCGTGTTCCGGTTGTTGCAGCTGCTCCATGAATGCGGGATTCACCGCCCAGTTGTGCTCGCGCAGCCATTGGCGGACGAGGTCGCAGCCGGGGGCTGAGGTGTCGGATGCGTTGGTGAAGCTCCAACCGGCGTTTGGTGGGCGGGGATCATTCATGATGCCTGGCTGCGATAAGCCTGCAGCAGATCCGTGACGAGAATGCCGTCGATGCGCATGCCTTCGTAGCAGGCGTTGGCGATGCTCATGTGTGAGCAGTTGGCGTTGGAGATGACTGTGCCAGTGAGATTCACGTCCTCCCAATGTGCGTTGGACAGATTCACATCGACAAACCGGGCTCCTGAGAGATTCACATCGTGGAATTTGGCAGAGCTGAGCCGGGTGTTGAGGAATTCTGCATCGCTCAGGTCGGCGTTTTCAGTTTTGGATGGCATGGGCGTTCAGGATTGTGAGTCGAGTGTTTTGGGGCTGGCGAGAAACCAGGCGTTGATGATTTTGCCGTCAACGACTTCGTAGGTGACGATGAGTTCAATGGTGCCTGGGCCTTCGGGGAAGGTGCGGGTGACGCGTTCGTGGTCCACCACGAAGCGACCGAGGACGATGCGGCTGATGAGATGCGCGTGAAGATTGGGCTCTTGAAAACGCAGGGCGAAACGGGCGCGGAGCTGGGAGTGGCCGGAGGCGAGAAGGGTGGCAGGGTGTTCGAACAATTGCGCGTCCTCGGCGTAAGTGGCGAGGAGGGCGTCGAGGTCGTGCGCGTTGTAGGCGTCGAGCTGGCGTTGAATGAGGTCTGCGGGGGAGGTGAGAGTGTTCATGATTTTATCCAGCGGTAGTCCATCTGTTTGGCGGTGGCGAGGGCGAGGGATTCGGATTCGAGGTGGGAGACGAGATGGAGGGCCATGTCGATGCCGGCGGAGATGCCTGCGGAGGTAATGATGTGGCCTTGATCGACCCAGCGGACGTCTTTTTCCACGGTGACGTTGGGGAACATGGATTTCATGTCGTCGATGTCGGCCCAGTGGGTGGTGGCGTTTTTGTCGTCGAGGAGTCCGGCTTGGGCGAGGAGGAAGGAGCCGGTGCAGACGCTGGCGGTGAGCTTTGCTTTGGCGGAGGTGGTGGTGATCCAGCGGATCACGTTTTCCTTTTTGAGTTCGGCTGAGACGATGCCGCCGGGGATGAGGAGGAGATCGATGAGCGGATGATCGGCGAAGGAGAAGGTGGGAGTGACGATGAAGTTGTTGCGGGCGTGAATGGGGGCTGTGGTTGCGCCGATGGTGAAGACGTTGAAGGGTTTCTGAGATCTGGGATCGAGGCGAGCTTTGACGCGAATGGCGACGGAGAAGACTTCGAAGGGGCCGCCGAGGTCGAGGACTTCGATGTCATCGAAAATGAAGATGCCGACGTTCATGGTATGCGGGTGATGAACCACTCGACGGTGGCGGAGAGGGTGTGGGCGGCGGATTCGTCGTGGAGTTCCACGGCGATGCTGACGATGGCGCGGCCTTTGGCGGCGAGATCGGCGCGGAGCTGGTCGAGCGTTTCGGGTGGGGTGGTGACGGTGGAGGTGATGGCACCGTTGGCGGGTTTGCGGAACTTGGATTCGAGACGGCGGACGACGGGGATGACGCCGGAGTCGGAACCGAGTGAGCGCAGGAGGAATTCGCCGCTGGAGGCCTCTGCGAGCGCGAGCTGGGCGCTGGCGTGGACGGTGCCGAGGTGGTTGAGGTATTGGGGACCGGCGGGGAGGCGGAGGAGCTGCGCGGGGTCGGGGGATGATTCGAGGCCGAGGAAGTTGTTGAAGGGGAGCTCGGTGACGCTGTGCTTCATGGGGCAGAGGTGTGTGTCGTCCTTATACTGATCCGGCGCAGGTGGATCGAACGCCAACACGAATGCAGAGAAATGACCGCGAACAAGTGCGAATCAGAGTCAAATCCGGGGGGGCTTAGAGTGCTTTAAATTCTGAGGTAGGCTATCAGAAGACTCTGTTAAGTGAGATGGACATGGTCCGTCGGTCTGGGGTGAATTGGAAAGCGCTGGTCGACGGACAGGAGTGTCCATCGTACTTCAACCGTCTGCTCAGGCACCATCTGGGGTGGCTTCTTGCGGGGTATTTGCTGCTGGCTTTTCCTCACACCTGCCAGCCTTCACGGGCTGCGGGGCCGTGTATGAGGGTGGTGGCTTCTGCGTCGCCGATGATGCTGCGGGTTGCGGGATCGATGGTGAGGCTGCGATTCACGTGAAGGGCGATGTTGCCAAAGTGCATGGTCTCGGTGAGGCGGCCGCCGTAGGCGAAGTTGGAGCGGCAGGTTTCCTGGCCTTTGATGGCGAGCAGCCAGTTGTCCCAGTGGTTGGAGCGCTTGAGGTTCACCTTGGGCAGAGATGTGTTGAGCTCCTGCATCTTTGCCTCGGGGATCACGCGGGGTGCGCCGGCGTGGGTGCCCATGAGGACGGTGGCTTTGCTGCCGTGAATGAGTGTGCCGCCATCTGGGAAAGCACGCGCGGCCTCGAGTTCCGGCGGGCGCTTCAGAGCATGATCGGCACCGTGGTACCAATGCAGTTTGAACTCGCCGCGAGTCGCGCTGGCGGGAAAGGTGTAGGTGATCTTGACCCGGGCTGGGAAGGAGAGCTTGCTGGGGCCGGAGGATTCGATCTCCACGCGGCTGGGGCAGTCGAGGCCCCACACGTGATACGGCGCGTCCATGTTGTGGCAGGCCCAGTCGCCGAGTGTGCCGTTGCCAAACTCAAACCAGCCGCGCCACTGTGCGGGCAGATATTTGGAGCTGTAAGGCACCATCGCGGCGGGGCCGAGCCATTGATTCCAATCGAGACCGGCGGGCACCGGATCCTCCGCAGGGCGCGCATCGGGGTAGCTCCAGATAGGACCGGCCCAGCAGTGGGCTTCGTTTACATTTCCGAGAACGCCGGCTTTCACCCACTCTTCGAGCACGAGGATGCCGCCGCCGGAGTGGCCTTGATTTCCCATCTGGCAGGCGAGCTTCGTTTGCT
>JAPLUN010000166.1 GCA_026397715.1 Verrucomicrobiota bacterium | reverse complement strand
ACTTGGGCAGATCGCCGAGAGCTTGGCGGATGATCTTGATGTAGATGGGTTTGATGCCCTTGCCATGAGCAGCAAGGGTTACGGCATCTCTCAGCTCGGGATGGGTGAAGACGCGGTGAGAGCTGCCCGTGTTGCGTTTCGTAAAGCCATGCAAAGTGAGCAGCATCTCCGCATCAGCGAGCGTCCAGCCTTTGTCGGAGGCGATGTTGGAAAGTTTGGCGATGAGTTTTTCCTTGCTGCTCACGCGTCAATATTTACGCATGTAAAACGGACAGCGCAAGCCTGGCTGCGTCAATTTTTATGCAGATTCAAAACTCCCTCACTCCGCCGCCTTGACACCTTCTTTGGCGATCTGCCGGCGGAACATGCCGAGGGCTTCGAAGGGCACGGAGACACCTTCGCGGAGGGCGAGGCTGCTGAGTTTGGCGGCATTTTTGAGGACGCTATTCGCGGTGCCGATCAAACCCAGCGGGGAGACTGCACGGGACAGTAACCTAACAGGCTGTGGGAGAAAGATTTGAGGTTAAGGCATTCTCCAGAGCCCCCACGCAGCGATGACTGCAAAGGTTTGCCACCCCAGTCAAAGAACTTTGACTACGTGCATGGATTCGGTTCTTTGGCCGGATGAACCTAACCCCTTTTCGGCTGAGTCTGGCCCTGCTCGCCTGCCTGGCACTTGTCTTTGCAACCTGCCCGCATGCCGCAGAGCCAGCCCTGCCGGTGGAGGCTCAGCAGCGGCTGGAGACACTGAAATCTGGCTTTGAATCCTTTGTGCTCAAAAGCGTGGCGATTCCCCATGAAGAAGGGATCAAGGCGCTCAATGCCAAGGTGAAGCCCGCCCTTGAGCGTGAGAGCGCTGCGGCGGCCAAGCGAAAGGATCTGGATGCCCTCGTGCGAATCAAGGCCGACATCGAACGCACTGACCAAGGGCTTCTGCTCACAGAAGCAGAGACACCGCCGCCAGACTCCCTCAAGAACATCTATGCCGCCTACAAGATCGAAGCCACCAAGATCGAGTCGGTCAGAAAGCTTTCTCTCACAGATGCCAAACAGCGGTATGACAAAGGACTCGCACAGATTCAGGACGAGCTGACGGCGGCGCAGAATGTGGAAGGTGCACTGCATGTGAAGCAGATTCGGGAAACTTTGGCGAACGCAGGTCTTGAAATGGCAGCGGCAAGGGGCGCTCCAGCGCCTGCTCTCGCTGATGGCGCACATACCAACAGCCTCGGCATGAAGTTCGTCGCGGTCCCGGGAACCAAGATCCTCATGTGCATCCATGAAACCCGCCGGGGCGATTTTGCCAGCTACGCGAAGGAGTCCGCTGATGCCGGATCCAACTGGAAAAACGTGACTTTTGAAGGTGTTTCGTTGAGCACCGATGACAACGAACCGGTGACGATGGTCACATGGGATGAAGCGGTGGGATTTTGTGAGTGGCTTTCCAAAAAGGAGGGCCGCACGTACCGCCTTCCCACCGACGATGAATGGAGCGCCGCCGTCGGCATGGCAGGCAAAGAGCCGAAAACGGGCCTGCCTGCATCCAAGCAGAAAGCCGCCGACAAGGTGTTCCCATGGGGCGCAGCGCTGCCACCACCCAACGGATTCGGAAACTATGCCGATGACGCCTTCACGGCCAAATTCCCCAAGCACTTCTTCTTCCAAGGCAGTTCAGACGGCTTTGCCACCACGGCGCCCGTGATGAAGTTTCCAGCCAACAACCTGGGCATTTATGATCTGGGCGGGAA